>NZ_JBEXRC010000003.1:0-119908 GCF_040612915.1 Streptomyces sp. NPDC006326
AGTCTGTTGTCTTTCCGGGGCGGGCCGGGCGGTCAAGGGTGGCCGAAGGCCATCGCGAAGCGACGCGAACGAAGAGAGCGCCCTTGACGGCCCGGCGCGACACGGAAGGACAGTGGACTGACGGGACGCCCCCGAACTCCCTCCGACGCCGGTCCGCTCAGACCCCGTCCTCCGAAGCCTGCGGCGGCTCCTGCGCCTCCGCCCCCCAGCCCGCCGGCCACTGCTGCTCCCACGCGCCCGATGCCTCCAGTTGCGCAGCCAGGCTCAGCAGCAGCGGCTCCGAGGATTCCGGGCCCAGGAGCTGGGCGCCCAGGGGGAGGCCGGTGCGGGTGAAGCCCGTCGGGACGTTCACCCCCGGCCAGCCCAGGACGTTCCACGTCCACGTGTACGGGCAGGCGGCGATCATCGCGCGGTCCGTGGCCATCGCCCCCAGTCCCGCCAGCGCCCCGATCCGCAGGGGTCCCGTGGCCGTCGTCGGGGTCAGCACCACATCGAAGCGGGTGAAGACCTCTCCGACCCGCCGTTGCAGGCCGGCCTCCGCGCGGCGGGACGCCTGCAGCGGCCGACCGCTCAGTACGCGGCCCAGCCGCACCGCCTCGTGCGTGCGCGGGTCCAGCAGCTCGGGGTCCGCCAGCCGGGACGCCAGTTCCAGGACGCCCGCCGTCGCACGGGGGACGAAGGTGAGGCCCATCTGACCGTAGCGCGGATCCTCCGGCACCACCTCGTGGCCCAGCGACTCCAAGTGGGCGGCCAGTCGCTCCACCGCAGAACGGACCTCGGGATCGAGGGACTTGGGCGTCGCGGTGAACGCCATGCCGAAGGAGAGGGCGATACGCAGCCGGCGCGGGGTACGGCGGATCGCCTCAAGCGCCGAGACGGGAGCCGGGCGGTGCAGGTCACCGGGGGCCGGCCCGCTCGCAGCGTCCAGCAGCAGCGCCGCGTCGGCGACCGTGCGGGCCAGCACACCGTTGACCGTGAGGCCGTGGAACGCCTCCGGCTCCGGCCAGGTGGAGATGCGCCCGCGCTGCGGCTTCACGCCGACCAGGTGGGTCCAAGCCGCCGGGATCCGTATGGAACCCGCCCCGTCCGAGCCGAGCGCGGCCGGGACCAGCCCGGCGGCCACCGCGGCCGCCGAACCGCCCGAGGAACCGCCGGGCGTGTGGGCCGGGTTCCACGGGTTGCGGGTCGCACCGAAGGCCGTCCCCTCGGTGCACGGCCACTGCCCCAGCTCGGGCGTCTGGGTCTTGCCGACGATGACCGCGCCGGCCGCGCGCAGCCTTCGTACCGCCTCGCTGTCCGCGGCCTTCGGCGGGAACGTTCCGGCGCAGCCGAACGCCGTCGGCTCGCCCGCGACGTCCATGTCGTCCTTGACGGCGAGCGGAACGCCGAGCAGCGGCAGCCGCTCCCCGGCGGCCAGCCGCCGGTCCGCCGCGTCGGCCTCGGCGAGCGCGGCCTCGGCCCGTACGATGCGGAAGGCGTTCAGCCGGGGCTGCGCGGCGGCGATCCGCTCCAGGGTCCGCTCCGTCAACTGACGTGCCGAGACTCTCCCCTCGGCGAGTGCTTTCACCATGCCCTGCAAGTCCCCGCACACCTGCGAGGAAGCAGAGGAATCAGGAGAAGCAGAAGAAACAGCGGAACCTGTCGTGACCGACATCGACCCTCCCCATTACCGCTCGGTAGACCGACGGTAACGGGAAGCGCTCGTGCGCAGCTAGATCCATCCCCGCAGGGAGGACATGAATCCGTCGAAGCCGTCGCGGTGGATGGTGTCTCCGGCGCTCCATGCCCTCGGCCAGCACCGTGGTCCTGCAGGATGTATGACTGGTCGACGCGCCCCCGAACGGGGTACGAAGCCGTGCGGACGCGTTGCTTACACGTGCCAATGAACCGTGTAACCCCTGTCTGGCATCCGATTCCGGCCATCCGCCAGACCCGGTCCGTGATCGGTCTGGAAAGATGCCACGGCAATGTCCCAGTCATCGAAATCGCCCTCGCCGAAGCAGTCGGCCCAGGCCCGGCGGCCCGCTCCGGCCGCGGCGCCACCCCCCGTGCCGACCAGCGCCGACGTGGCCCGGCTCGCGGGCGTGTCGCGCGCGACGGTCTCGTACGTGCTGAACAACGCCGAGGCCGTGCGCATCAGCGAGCCGACCCGCCAGAAGGTCCGCGAGGCCGCCGAGGAACTCGGCTACGTCCCGCACGCGGCGGCCCGCAGCCTGCGCGCGGGCCACACCCGGATCGTGCTGATGCCCACCTCGCACGTGCCGGTGGGTCCGCTCTACAGCGCCTTCCTCAACGAGCTCCAGTGGGCCCTGCGCCGCCTGGACTACACGGTGGTCCAGTACGGCAGCCTCGGGCTCACCGGTGACGAGGCGGCCCGCGCGTGGGCCGAGCTGCGGCCCGTCGCGGTGATCTCGCTCGGCGAGATCACCCTGTCCGCGCAGAACGTGTCCACCCTCAAGCGCGCCGGGGCCCGCGCGGTGATAACGCTGGGTCCCGCCGGTGTTCCCGGAGCCCACGCCCTGGTCATGGACCAGGCCGAGGTCGGAGCCGAGGCCGCGGCGCACCTCCTCGAACGGGGCCGTCGGCGGATCGGCGTGGTGGTCCCGGAGGAGGAGGGTCTGGAGCTGTTCTCCAGGCCCCGGCTGGCGGGCGCCCGCTCGGTCGCGGGCACAGCGATCGAGCCCCTCCCGCTCGCCTACACGGAGGAGTCCGCCGCCGCCCTGGCCGCCCGCTGGCGCTCCCTCGGGCTCGACGCGGTGTTCGCGTACAACGACGAGTACGCGATGCTCCTGATGCGAGCGCTCCTGGACGCAGGGCTGCGCGTCCCCGAGGACGTCGCCGTCATGGGCGCCGACGATCTGCTGATCGGGCGGCTGCTGCGGCCCCGGCTGAGCACCGTGCAACTGGAGCTGCCCACCGGGGACCATCTCGCGTCGCTCGTGGACCGCGCGGTGCGCGAGCCGTCCGAGATCACCCAGCGGCACGACCTGATGGGGGCTGCGGCCATCCAGCGCGAGTCCACCTGACGGCCGGCGCCCCGCCCGCTGACGGCGGCGAGGGGCAGGCCGTACGCCCTCCCCGCCCCGGCCTGCGTCGTCCTCCCTCTGTCCGCCCTCCCTCCCCTCCCTCCTCCCTCCGCCCTCCTCCCTCCTCCGGATCTTCCTCCCGCAAGGTGATCGTTGACAGCCGGCGACCGCCGGACGGAGACTGCGGGCGCGCCCCATCCGGCGCGCCCGGTCCCGTACCCGGTGTCCACCACGGCACCGGGCCCGCGCCCGCCCGTACGGATCCGCCCAGGAGAGCCCCCATGAGCATCCGCACCGTCCGCGACGTGTACGTCGTCGACGCCGTCCGCACGCCGATCGGCAAGTTCGGCGGCGCCTTCGCCGGGGTGCGCCCCGACGACCTCGCCGCGCATGTCGTCCGCGCGCTGGTGGACCGTACGCCCGACCTCGACCCCGCCCGCATCGACGACGTCGTCTTCGGCGATGCCAACGGCGCGGGCGAGGACAACCGGGACGTCGCCCGCATGGCCGTGCTGCTCGCCGGCCTCCCCGTGACCGTCCCGGGGGTCACCGTCAACCGGCTCTGCGGATCGGGTCTCGAAGCCGTGATCCAGGCCGCCCGGGCCATCGCCCTCGGGGACGCCTCCGTGGCCATCGCGGGCGGTGTCGAGTCGATGACCCGCGCCCCTTGGGTGGTCCAGAAGCCCGAGCGGCCCTTCCCCGCCGCGCACCAGCAGATGTGGTCGACCACGCTGGGGTGGCGGATGACCAACCCGCGCATGCCCGCGGAGTGGACCGTCTCGCTCGGTGAGGGCGCCGAGCTCATCGCCGAGAAGTACGGGATCACCCGCGAGGCGCAGGACCTGTTCGCCCTGGAGAGCCACCGCAAGGCGGCCGAGGCCTGGGCGGCCGGGCTGTACGACGACGAGGTCGTCCCGTACCCCGGGGTGGAACTCGTCCGCGACGAGTGCATCCGCGAGGGTTCCACGCCGGAGGCGCTGGCCCGCCTCAAGCCCGCGTTCCGTACGGACGGCACGGGCACGGTCACCGCGGCGAACGCCTCGCCGCTCAACGACGGGGCCGCGGCGCTGCTGTTGACGGACGAGGCGGGGCTCGCGGCCACCGGCCGTGAGCCGCTCGCCCGGATCAGCGCCTCCGCGGTGACCGGCATCGAGCCGCAGCTCTTCGGGCTGGGCCCGGTCGAGGCCGTGCAGGGCGCGCTGGCGAAGGCCGGCCGCGGCTTCGCCGACCTGGGCGTGCTGGAGCTCAACGAGGCCTTCGCGGCGCAGGCGCTGGGCTGCCTTGAGGCCTGGCCGGAGCTGGACCGGGCGGTGGTCAATCCGCGCGGCGGGGCCATCGCGATCGGGCACCCGCTCGGGGCCTCCGGGGCGCGGCTGGCCGGTTCGGTGGCGCACCAGCTCGCCGCGGCGGGCTCGGGCACCGGTATGGCGGCGTTGTGCATCGGCGTGGGGCAGGGCATCGCCCTGGTTCTGGAGCGCTGAGCGACCCGCGTCCGTCGAGGCGACGCCGTATCCGCGGGGCAGTACGGGCAGACCACGGTCGGCAGAGCCCCTGTCGCCAGAGCCCTTGTCGGCAGAGCCGTTCCGACGCGGCCGTGTCGATCGTTTCCGGTCACGACGGCTCGTCAACTGCCCAATAACTGAACAGATGTGGTGCCTCCGGTCTGGCACGATGGCGCGTGCTGCCGCCCCCCGCCCCACGCCCTCACCCCCCGGAGGCCCCGCGCCATGCCGCTCCTCGAACCGACGCTCTGGCAGGAGGGTGCCGCCCTCACCGGCGGTCCGGCCCCCGTCGTCGAACCCGCCACCGGCCGTACCCTCGCCACGCTCGACCTGGCCGCCCCCGCCGACGTCGCGGCGGCCGCCGTACGGGCCGAGGCCGCCCGGCACGACTGGGCGCGGGCCACCCACCCGGAGCGGGCCGCCGTGCTGCGCCGGGCCGGGGACCTGTTCACCGCCCACGCCGACGAGCTGCGGGAATGGCTCGTACGGGAGTCGGGGTCCATACCCGGCAAGGCCGACTTCGAGCTGCACGTCGCCGCGCAGGAGTGCTACGAGGCCGCCGCGCTGGCCTCGCGCCCGGCCGGGCAGGTGCTGGCGAGCGAGGCGCCCCGGCTGTCGTTCACGCGGCGGGTTCCGGCGGGGGTGGTGGGGGTGGTGGCCCCGTTCAACGCCCCACTCATCCTGTCCGTCCGCTCCGTCGCCCCGGCGCTGGCCCTGGGCAACGCGGTGCTGCTCAAGCCGGATCCCCGGACCGCCGTGTGCGGGGGCCTGGCGCCGGCCGCCGTCTTCGCCGCCGCGGGCCTGCCGGACGGGCTGCTGCAGGTGCTGCCGGGGGGTGCCGGGACGGGGGCCGCGGTGGTCGCCGATCCGCTGGTGCGGGTCGTGTCGTTCACCGGGTCCACGGCGAGCGGCCGCGCGGTCGCCGAACTGACGGGCCGTCACCTCAAGCGCGCCCACCTGGAGTTGGGCGGCAACTCGGCCCTGGTCGTGCTCTCCGACGCCGACGTCGAGGCGGCCGTCGCGCAGGCCTCCTGGGGCTCCTTCTTCCACCAGGGCCAGATCTGCATGACCGCGGGCCGGCACCTCGTCCACGCCTCGCTGTACGAGGAGTACGTGGAGCGCCTCGCCGCCCGGGCCGAGTCCCTGGTGGTGGGGGACCCGTACCGGGAACGGGTACACCTCGGCCCGCTGATCGACCGGGGGCAGCTGGAGCGGGTCCACGCGCTGGTGGAGGCCAGCGCCGAACAGGGCGCGAAGCTCGTCACCGGGGGCAGCCACGACGGCCTGTTCTACCGGCCGACCGTGCTGGCGGGGGTCGCCGAGGACTCGCCCGCCTATGCGGAGGAGGTCTTCGGCCCGGTGGCGCCGGTACGGTCCTTCGCCACGGAGGAGGAGGCGGTGGCGCTGGCCTCGGCGGGCCCGTACGGCCTCTCCCTCGGGATCGTGACCCGGGACGCGGCGCGCGGGCTGGACCTGGCCGGGCGGATCCCGACCGGCATCGCGCACATCAACGACCAGACGGTGAACGACGAGGCGGTGGCCCCCTTCGGCGGCGTCGGCGCCTCCGGCACGGGGGCCCGCTTCGGCGGGGAGGCGAACCTGGAGGCCTTCACGGAGCTGCGCTGGACCACGCTGCGCGCCGCACCGCCGGGGCACCCGTTCTAGCTGCTGCCCGCCGCTGCCGCAGGGCGGCTGCGGGCTGCGGCGGCGGGGTGACCGGGGGTGGCCGGCCCGGTCCCGCCCGGGCCGGACGGAGGCGAACCGGAATGCCGGGGACGTCTCGGTCGTTCACGCAGCATACGAGGCAATCAGGAGGTCTGGAACCGTGGCTACAGTCGAGCTCACCAAGGAGAACTTCGACCGGACGGTCAGCGAGAACCCGTTCGTGCTGATCGATTTCTGGGCGGGCTGGTGCAGGCCCTGCCTGCAGTTCGCCCCAGTCTTCGAGAGGGCCGCGGAGGCCAATCCCGACCTGGTCTTCGCCAAGGTGGACACGGAGGCGCAGCAGGAGCTGGCGGCGGCCTTCCAGATCACCTCGATCCCGACGCTGATGATCGTCCGGGACCAGGTCGCCGTGTTCGCGCAGCCGGGCGCGCTGCCGGAGGCGGCCCTGACCGACCTCATCGGGCAGGCCCGGGCGCTCGACATGGACGAGGTGCGCGCACAGATCGCGGCCTCGCAGAAGCCGTCCGCCGAGGGGGCGGCGGAGTCCGGCACGACCGAGGCCTGAGCCCCGCGTTTCACGTGAGCCTCCCTGACCCCACGTAAGGTGGCGGGACATCAGCCCGCTGCCCCGTGGAAGGTGCGTCGCATGTCGGAAGCGGTGGAGTACGACGTGGTGGTCCTCGGAGGAGGGCCCGCCGGCGAGAACGTCGTGGACCGCACGCGCGCCGCCGGGCTCAGTACCGCCCTGGTGGAGAGCGAGCTCATCGGCGGGGAGTGCTCCTACTGGGCCTGTGTCCCCAGCAAGGCCCTGCTGCGCCCGGTGCTGGCCCGGGCCGACGCGCGCCGGGTGCCGGGCCTGGCGGGCGCGGTCGGGGGCCCGCTCGACACGGCCGCGGCGTTCGCGCACCGCGACTACTGGACCGGCAACTGGAAGGACGACGGCCAGGTCGACTGGCTGGAGTCCATCGGAGCCCACGTCTACCGGGGCCACGGCCGCCTCTACGGAGTCCGGAAGGTCTCCGTCAGCAGCCCCGAGGGGGAGCACCACGTGCTCTCCGCCCGGCACGCCGTCGTCGTCGCCACCGGCAGCCGCGCCGTGGTCCCGGAGCTGCCGGGGATCGCCGGGGCGCGGCCGTGGACCAGCCGCGAGGCCACCTCCGCCCGGCAGGTGCCCGGCCGGCTGCTGATCGTGGGCGGCTCGGTGGTGGCCTCCGAGATGGCCAGCGCCTGGCAGGGCCTCGGCTCGCAGGTCACGGTCCTGGTGCGGGGCGGCCGGCTGCTGCCGCGAATGGAGCCGTTCGCGGGTGAGCTGGTCGCCGAGGCGCTGCGCGAGGCCGGTGCGGTGGTCCGTACGGGGGTGGCGGTCGAGGCGGTCGTACGGGACGGGCCGGCCGGGCCCGTACAGGTGGTGCTGGAGGGCGGCGAGATCCTGGAGGGCGACGAGCTGCTGATGGCGACCGGGCGCGCGCCGCGTACGGAGGACATCGGGCTCGACACGATCGGACTGACGCCCGGCGACTGGATCCCGGTCGACGAGGGCTGCCGGGTGGACGGGCACGACTGGCTCTACGCGGTGGGCGACGTGAACCACCGCGCCCTGCTGACCCACCAGGGCAAGTACCAGGCCCGTATCGCCGGCGCGGCCATCGCCGCCCGCGCGGCCGGCACCTCCGCGCTGGACACCGGCGCCTGGGGCGCGCACGCGGCGACCGCGGACACGGGGGCCCTGCCGCAGGCGGTGTTCACGGACCCGGAGGCGGCGGCCGTCGGGCTGACCCTCGCCGAGGCGGAACGGGCCGGACACCGGGTCCGCGCCGTCGACTACGACCTGGGCAAGGTCTCGGGCGCCGGCCTCTACGCCGACGGGTACCGCGGGCAGGCCCGGATGGTCGTCGACCTCGACCGCGAAGTCCTCCTCGGCGCCACCTTCGTCGGTCCGGGGGCGGCCGAACTGCTGCACGCCGCCACGATCGCGGTCGCGGGTGAGGTCCCGATCGCCCGGCTGTGGCATGCCGTTCCGGCCTTCCCGACGGTCAGTGAGATCTGGCTCAGGCTGCTGGAGACGTACCGCGGTTGAGGGGTGCCCGGCGGTTCGGTCCGGCGGCGCGGGCCACTTGTGGCGAATTGGCTCTGGCAGAGCGGCCGTCACCCCTGCTGAATGGCGTCACCGCAGAGCAGAGGAGCCACCGCACGTGATCGTGATAGCCCACTTCACCGACACCCATTTCGACGGCGACCCGCGGGCCGCCGACCGCACCCGCGCCGTGATGGACTACCTGGAGGAGCTGCCCTACGACCTTGACGCGGTGCTCGTGAGCGGGGACATCACCGACCACGGGAGCCCCGCCGAGTACGAGGAGGCCCGCAAGGTGCTCGTATCCCGGCACCCGATGCTCCTGTGCCCCGGAAACCACGACGAGCGAATGGCGTTCCGGCAGGGGCTGCTCCGGGACGAGCGGCCCTCGGCGGCGCCGGTCGACCAGGTGCTGCGCGGCGACGGGTTCGTACTGGCCGTGTGCGACTCGTCGGTCCCGGGCGAGCACCAGGGGCTGCTGGAGAACTCCACGCTGGCCTGGCTGGACGGCGTACTGGCGGACACCCCGCACGAGGTGCCGGTGCTGGTGGCCTTCCACCACCCGCCGGTCACGCTGCACATCCGGTACGTCGACGGGATCCGGCAGTTCGGCGAGGAGCGGCTGGCCGCGCTCGCGCAGCGCCACCCCCACCTGACCGCGTTCCTGTGCGGCCACGCGCACACCGCGGCCGCGACCACCTTCGCGGGCCGCCCGCTGCTGGTGGCGCCGGGGGTGGTCTCCACGACGCGGCTTCCGTGGGAGGCGGCGACCGGGCCCGACCCGTACGTCCACTTGGACGAGCCGCCCGTCGTCGCCTTCCACGTGCTGGGCGAGCACGGCCGGTTGACGACCCATTACCGGGTGGTGCCGGCCACCCGGTAGCTGCTGCCGTCGCGGGTACGGGTGAGGAGCCCCGAGGTGATCAGATACCGCCGCAGGGCCGAGGTGTCCTCGTGGACCGTGCGCAGGGCGTCGTTGACCTCGGGCTCCGTGTAGGTGCGGTCCTCGTCGAAGAGGGTGCGGGCGAGGTGGGCCAGCAGTTGCTCCCGTCGGGCGGCCCTGCGCGGGATCGCGACGAGGCGGCCGCCGGAGAAGAGGTCGTCGACGCCGCGGGAACTGCGGGGCGGGGTCTGAGCGGTCGGTGCGTCCAGAGCGGTCGGTGCGTCCATGCCGTGGAGCCTTCCGCACTCCCTCGCCCCGGGCAACGGATTTACCGGCGCCGTTCATGGCGGGGGCCCGCCGGTCCCGGAGTCGCTCCGGGGCCGGCGGGCCGCTGCGCACGGGCGCGGGCCGGAGTCAGGGACCGACGGTGATCTGCTGCGCCGGGTCGGTGGTGTCGGTGACCTTGTACACGGCGTTGAAGGCGGAGGACGTCGCGCTGGTCGGGCAGCCGAAGCCGCCGGTCACGGTGACGGGCACGGAGGCGTTCGTGAAGGTCAGGCTCGGCGGGGCGCCGTTGGCCCAGCTCCCGCCGACGGACGCCGGGGCCGAGGGCGCGGCGGTGACCGTACAGGTGGCCAGGCCGGTGGTGTGCACGACGAGCCCGCCGGTCGGGACGGTCATGGTGGCGGTGATCGGGGAGCCGTTCTGCATGGACACCGACCAGGAACCGCTGGTGGTGACGGTCGGGGTCACTCCCCACACGCTGGAGGTGCACGAGCTGTAGGTCGGCGGCGAGATGGGCGAGGAGACCGGTCCCGCGGCGTTCTGGTTGCCGGGGGCGGCCGGCACGGTGCCGGTGGAGACGGAAACCGTACAGGTCACCGTGACCGAACCGGCCTTGAGCGTGGCCTTCCCGCTGAGGGTGGCCTGGAAGGCGTGCCCGGCCGGGGTGACCGTGGTCGACCCGGCCAGCGGTGAGGGTGCGGCGGTGGCGGGGGCGGTGACCGAGGCCACCGACAGCGCTGCTGCGGCGGCGGTCCCGAGGGCGAGCGCGGTGCGTCGCGTGCGGCTCATGGCTGGGCTCCTTGGGGATCGGGGGACGGGGTGGAGCGGGTGGGGGCGGCGGGGCGGGGCGTGGGGGGTTCGGCTGTGGGGGTCTGGGACGCGGAGGCTTCGCCTGTGGGGGTCTGGGGCGCTGGGGTCTCGGCTGTGGGGGTCCGGGACGAGGGGGAGCGGCGCGGGGCGGCGTAGGGCTGCCAGGCGAAGATCATTCCGCCGCCGAGGATCCCGAGCAGGGTGCCGACCAGGAAGCCGCCGAGGTTCGACAGCACCAGGGCGGCGGTGGCGATGAGCGTGGTGAGGACTCCGGCGAGGCCGCGCTGGGCGGGGGAGAACCAGGCCGTGAGCCCGAGCACGATCATCACGATGCCCATCAGGACTGACGGGATGCCCGCGACTCCCTGCTGGAGCATCACTTTCAGCGGTGCGAGCGGCAGGGCGCAGATCTCGGCGCCGGCGAGGATCGCGAGGAGACCGCCCCAGAACGGCCTGCCGCGCCTCCACCGCCGCCAGCGCCGCCAAGCGCTCAGAAGCATTCCTTCTTGCCCTTGCTGATCCCCATGCTGAGGCCGGAGAGCTTGAAGGTGCCCGCATTGGTCGCCCAGGCCGTCTGCTGGAGGTCGGTGATGCTGACGGTGTCGGCCTGCTGGGCGAACAGGTCCTGCATGCCCTGCGCCTCCGCCGGCCCCTTGTCGAGGGTGGAGGCGTCCCGGCCGATCTCGATGTTGGTGAAGACCGCGTTGCCGGAGAGCTGGGTGGCGTCCACGAACAGGTTGCTCGCCTCGACCGGGGTGTTCTTGCCCGCGGTGAGGTTGAGCGAGATGTCGCCGACGACGGGGAGCGTGGTCACCACCGACTGGCAGAGGCTGTGGAGCTTGGCCTCCTTGATCGCGGTGACCGCTACCGGGATGGGTTCCTCGCGGGCGTTGACGTCGATGCTGCCGTACTGGGCGAAGCCCTCCCCCTCCAGGCTTGCCGCGGACACCTTGAACTGCTGGCCCGAGACGGCGAAGGAGGCGGCGAGGGCGCCCTGCGCGAGGGCGATGCCGAGGCCTGCGGTGACGGCGACGGCGGGAAGGGTCAGAAGGGCGAAGCGACGCCAGCGGACGCGGCCGCCGCCGGTGTCCTCGTTCGTGGGGGAGTCCGTGCCGGCCGAGCTGGAACCGTCCGATAAGTGCGGGGAATCTGCCATGAGATCGTCCCTTATTCCGGCTGTGCACCGTTGTTACCGACGAGTTGAATGTAAGAGTGCCAATGGGGGTTGGCAAGGTTGTTCGAGCGCACCCTTTCGGCCGAGTCCTACTGGCCGGTCACTGCTCCCGGCGCAGCAGCTCGGTGACTTCGGCCTCCATGCGCCGGGCCATGGCCCGCGCGAACTCCGCGGTCACGACTTCACCGGCGACCGGCCGCAGCGCCCCCACCGCGCCCGTGATGTGATCCAGTTGGGTGGCCGAAAGTGCCCCCAGGCCGTCCGCGCCGATCACATGCCGCCGGAACAGTCCGACGAACCGGTCCGCCACCGCCGCCGCCTGCGTCTGTACGAAGTCCCCCGCGTCCAGGATCTCCGTCAGCGGTACGCCCTGCCGCACGAGGGCGAGCGTCGCCTCCAGCAGCCGCCTGCTGCGGTGCGTGACCCGGTCGCCGTCGATCCGTACGTAGCCCAACTCCACAGCGCGCCGGGTGTGTTCGGCCGTCGCCCCCGGACCGAAGAGCTCGCGCAGCTCGGCCAGGGTCATGGTGACCGGCTCCTCCTGCACCCAGTCGCGGGTCATCGCCCGTTCCAGCCCCAGCAGTTGGGACAGCCCGCCGCCCGCATCCCAGGCATGCAGCAGCTCGGAGATGCCGTTGACGGTGTAACCGCGCCCGAGCAGGTCGCTGATCAGCCGCAGCCGGGTCAGGTGGTCCTCGGAGTACCAGGCGATCCGGCCCTCCCGGCGCGGCGCGGGCAGCAGCCCGCGCTCCTGGTAGTAGCGCAGGTTGCGCACCTTGACGCCGGCCGCACGGGCCAGCTCCTCGCGGCGGTAGCGGACGACTCCGCTGCCGCCGCCGTCCGCGTCCTTGTCCGCCTGGCTGCTCACGCGGCCGAGTTTAGGACGTACCGGCAGGTCACATGGGGCGCGGCCGCTCGTTCCGCTTGATCGCGCGCAGGACCACGAACTTCGGCTCGCTCGCCACCACTTCGCTGTTGCCGAAGAGGCGGCGCAGGTGCGTGTGGTACCCCATGTGCCGGTTGGCGATCACCCACAGTTCGCCGCCCGGGCGCAGTACCTTGCGCGACTGCGCGAACATGCGCAGCGCCGTCGCGTCCGTCGTCGCCTGGTGGGAGTGGAAGGGCGGATTGCACAGCACCAGGTCCACCGAGCCGCGGGGCAGCATCGCCACCCCGTCGCCGACGATGAACTCCGCGCGGTCCTGGCGCCCGCCGGGGCGGTTCGCCCCGTACGTCGCGCGGGCCGAGGCGACGGCCTGGTACGACTCGTCCGTGAACACGATCTCGGCGTCCGGATCGGCGACGGCGACCGCCGTGCCCACGATGCCGTTGCCGCAGCCCAGGTCGACGACCCGGGCGCCCGCCGTGTTGTTGGGGATGTTCTGGAGGAAGAACCGGGTCCCGACGTCCAGCCGGTCCGCGCAGAAGATCCCGGCGTGGTTGACGGCGGTCAGGCCGGCGCCCGAGCCCGCGTCCTGGTCCAGGGTGTAGGTGAGCGGCCAGGGTCCCGCGGCCGCGGCGGGCGCCCGGCCCGCGAGCTCGGGGGTGCAGAAGATCAGCCGGGCCTTCTTCTCGGCGAGCGAGGTCCGCGTCGGGCCGAGGATCCGCTCGAAGAGGTTCAGCGTCGAGGTGTGGATCTCCTTGACCATGCCCGCGCCGACCACGACGGTGCCCTGGTGGACGTGCGGGGCCAGCCGCAGCAGCTGGTCCTCCAGCAGCGCCAGGCTCTTGGGCACCCGTACGAGCAGTACGTCGATCCGCTCCGGCGGGGCGTCCTGCGTGGTCAGCAGCCGCACCGCGTCCTTGTCCGCCCCCGCCCGCTCCAGGTTCGCCTCGGTGGCGGCCCGGCTGAGGAAGGAGTCGGTGATCTGCACGGGGCGGTACGCCGCCAGCGCCGTCACCAGCGCCCCCCAGCGGTCACCGAGCACGGTGATCTGCGGGGCGCCGGACAGGTCCACCGGGCCGCGGTCGCCCGTACCGGCGTCGAGGTGGCGCAGCAGGTACTCGTCGGCGGCATCCCAGGCGCGCAGCCGGTCGCGCGGGTCCTCGGGGAAGCGGGTGAGCTCGTGGGAGCCGAAAGGCGTGGTCAGACGGTTCATCGTGGTCCCAGGCTATCCGAGGCGGCCGCCCGGCCCCGCACGGCGGCCGCTACTCGGGGAACTCGCCCGCCATCGCGGCGGCCAGCCGCAGGTACGGCGCGGCCTCCGCCGGCCGCCCCTGGCGCTCCAGCGTGCGACCGAGCATCAGCTGCGCGTAGTCCTCCACCGGCCAGCGCTCCAGGATGGCGCGGAGCTCGCCCTCGGCGCGCGAGAGCTGGGCGGAGTGGTAGTAGGCGCGGGCCAGCAGCAGGCGCGGCGCCAGCTGCTCGGGGGCCTCGGCGGCCAGGGTGTCCAGGATGCGTGCGGCCGTCGCGTACTCCTTCGCGTCGAAGAAGAGCCGGGCGCGCGCCCAGCGCTCGGCCGCCGTCCCGTGCCCGAAGTAGCCCGTCGGCGCGTTCATCGTGTCCCTTCCGCCGTTCAGGTGCTGTGTACGGGCGCTCCAACACGGGACGGCGGCTGAACATTCCACGGAACGCGGCGGTGCCCGCGGTACTAAGTTGGTGGGCATGAGCAATCTCGATCGTCAGCCCGCTCTCTCCGTCTGCGGCGGCCGGGGCTTCGTCGTGGCCGAACCGGTGCGCGAGCTCCTCAGCCCGCGCACCGTCAAGCTCGGCGAGTCCACCGAGGTCCGCCGGCTCCTGCCGAACCTGGGCCGCCGGATGGTGGGCGCCTGGTGCTTCGTGGACCACTACGGCCCGGACGACATCGCCGGCGAACCCGGCATGCAGGTCGCCCCCCACCCGCACGCCGGTCTCCAGACGGTGAGCTGGCTGCACGACGGCGAGGTGCTGCACCGCGACAGCGTCGGCAGCCTGGAGACGATCCGCCCGCGCGAGCTCGGCCTGATGACCTCCGGCCGCGGGATCAGCCACTCCGAGGAGAGCCCCCGCTCCCACGGCCGCCTGCTGCACGGCGCCCAGCTGTGGGTGGCCCTCCCGGACGCGCACCGCCATGTGGAACCGCACTTCCAGCACCACGCGGAGCTCCCGCACGTGACGGCCCCGGGCCTGACGGCCACGGTCATCCTGGGCACCCTCGACACGGCGACCTCGCCGGGTACCGCGTACAGCCCGATCGTCGGCGCCGACCTGGCCCTGGCCGCGGGCACCGAGACCCGGCTCCCGCTGGACCCGGACTTCGAGTACGCGGTCCTGTCCATGTCGGGCGAAGCCCACGTGGACGGCGTCCCGGTCCTCCCCGGCTCGATGCTCTACCTCGGCTGCGGCCGCACGGAACTCCCGCTGCGCGCGTCCTCGGACGCGGGACTGATGCTGCTGGGCGGGGAACCGTTCGAGGAGGAGATCGTGATGTTCTGGAACTGGATCGGACGGTCACACGATGATATCGCGCAGGCCCGCGAAGACTGGATGAACGGGTCCCGATTCGGCGAGGTGAAGGGCTACGACGGCCCTCCGCTTCCAGCTCCAGAGCTCCCTCCGACCCACCTGAAGCCCCGGGGAAGGGTGCGTTGACCTGCTGGTTTGTGTGGGCGAGGGCTGGGTGCGGGGATCGCGCCCAGCCTTCCGGTTTTGGTTCCGCAGGGGAGCTTGCCGGAACCGGTGCGAAAGCCTTCGGCGCCGACGGTCGAGTCTCATGTGTTGCAGGCTGTAACCAAGTTTGGTCGGACGGATGCTGACCTTTTGCTGACTTTACTGACGAGTAGTTAGATCTGGTCGCTGGCTGCATCGAGGCCGCTTGGTCGCGCAGAGCGGTGGTGGCCGCCGCTACGCCGCCGGCTCCTGCGACCCTGACGGCGGATCCGGCCGGGGTGTGCGATCCACAGACGATGGGTGCGGGTGAGTACGCGGCGGGTCTTGTGCACAAGTGACAAGCCCCTCGCTCGTCCGGTCTTCTCCGCAGGGCGGCGCGGAACGCCGTGTGAGCGCGGGCGGCCTACGGCTCCGAGGTGACGGGACGTTCGAGTGGGGTGCCCTCTTTGAGGAACCGGGTGACCGCGTCCATGCGGTCGGAGAACCCGACCGGCGTGTGGTCCGCCAAGAGGTCGAGGTGGTCGGCGGGCCAGGCCTGCGCGCTGCCTTTCAGCAGTACGAGGCGCTGATCGAAGGCGTAGTCCGCGCGTTCGATGCGCTGCACCAGTGACAGAGCATGCTCCAGGCCCTGCTCTGAGCCGCCGACGGCCTGAACCAGGACTGTTCGCTTGGGCAGGTTGATGCGTGCGGTGGGGCGTACCTTGGCGCCGCGGGGGAGTTCCACCGTGGGCCGCCTGTCGTAGGCGATGCGTGCATCGTCGAGGTACGCGTAGAGCTGCCGCACGAGTTTGCTGTCCCGCTCAGGAGCCGCGAGCCACCGAAGGCCGTCGACGGTCAGCATGGCGCTGCTGAGATCCGACACCAGCGTCGCCGCCTGTTCCAGCGGTCGGCGGCCCACGATTCGACCGTCCACTTCACTGAGGCGGAAGCCGTTGAGCGTCTCGGTCCAAGCGGTCGCGGCCCGGGTCGTCCCCCAGACGTCGACCCCGGCGTCGGTCAGGCGGGTCACCATGGTCCCTCCGTCGCTGGCCAAAGCGTCGTCTCCGGACACCCGGAGAAGGACGGTGACGCCGTCCCCGTCGGCGAAGTACGAGCGTCCTGTGAGTGCGACGGTTCCCGGACGACCTGCCGGCGCGATGTGCCAGCAGCGCAGGTCTTCGGTGAGGCGCGGATCGAGGGGAGAGGTGCTCATGGGTATTCCTCGAATCCCTCTAGCGTCAGGGCCGGTATGGGTGGCGCGGGCGGAACCCAAACGTAGCCCGCGGCGATGTCCATCCTGCATTCCTGGACGAAGTCCCTCACCACGCGGTCGTACTCTTCGTCCATAGAGGTGAGGGTCGCATCGGTGATCGGGTCCGGCGTGTGACGGATGTCGTTCGGGGCGTAGACGTCCCTGTTGCCTCGCCGCTCGCTCCACTTGTGTTTGTGTGTGCGATTGATGAATTGCTCGCCCGTTTCACGGTCGAGGTGCGTTCCCCGCACGTCGAGGCGGCGCAGGACGGTACCGCTTCCCGGATGGAGGAGCATCAGGCTGTACTCCCACGGCTTGTCGAGGCCTATTCGGAAGCGGAGGTCGAGGCGGCAGGAGAGGTCGCTCCGGACGGGGGTGTTGGCCTCGACGTGAATGGGGGCGGACAGCCGACGCGGAGCATTCTTCTGCTTCCACCGGAACGGAAGGTGGAGGGCGCCGCCGACTTTGCCACCGAGGATCTTCTCTGCCAGGGCGTCGATCATCACGTCGTCAGGGTCCATGCACTCCCCCTCAGCGTCGAGATGACGAACATAGAGCCACTGCCCTGGGTTTCATAGGGGAACGGATCAATGTCTTGCTGTGACGGCCGCGAGTGAGCGGGCGCTCGTGTGGCGGCTGCTCCGGAGTGCGGGAGAAACGGCGGCCGCGGTCTTGGCCGATCTCAGGCCGTGACGCCGATGATTTCCGCGACCGTCTTCAGAGTGGTCTCCTCGGAGATGGCTGACGGGAAGCAGCGTCGCCTGTGATAGGCCGGTGTTTCCGCAGGGGCCCTGCGCTCGGTACGTCCTTAGGACTTGTCCGGCCGATCATGTGACTACTTCGCGCCCGAGTCGTTCCTGCGGGCATGGGGCGGGGCGATCTGAGTGATGCCGAATGGGAACGGCTGCGGCCGTTCCTGCCAGTCGGCAACGGGCGTTGTGGCAGGTGGCGGGATCATCGGCAGGTGATCGACGGGATACTGCACCGGGCGCGGACCGGTGTTCAGTGGCGTGACCTGCCGGAACGGTTCGGACCGTGGAAGACGGTCTATGAACGCCACCGGCTGTGGTCCGCCGACGGTACGTGGGAACGTCTGCTCCAGCAGGTCCAGGCCGTAGCCGACACAGCGGGTGAGATCGACTGGGACATCTCAGTGGACTCCACGATCGTCCGCGCGCATCAGCACGCGGCCGGCGCCCGCACCGGCCCGCCGTCCGCCCTCGCATCAAAGGGGGCTGGCGAGGTGGAACACCAGAACGAAACACCATGGCAGAGCCTGGTTGCCCGCCTGGCGGAGGTGGCGCTGGAGGCGAGGGCCTGGGCCGCTCACGTGGCGGGTTCACCACCAAGCTGCACTTGAGCGCGGATGGCCGCTGTCGCCCGCTGTCTCTGATCGTCACCGCAGGCCAGCGAGCGGACTGCACCCAGTTCACGTCCGTTCTGGAGAAGATCCGCGTGCCCCGGCCAGGAGCGGGCAGGTCCCGCAAGAAGCCCGACAGCCTCGCCGCCGACAAGGCTTACAGCAACGGTCCTATCCGCGAGTACCTGCGGCGCCGCGGCATCCGGCACACGATCCCGGAGAAGACCGACAGCCAGGCCGCCCGCCTACGCAAAGGCTTACGCGGCGGACGGCCAGCCTCCTTCGACGAGGACCGCTACAAGAAACGCAACACCATCGAACGAGCGATCAACCGCCTGAAACAGCATCGGGCGGTCGCCACCCGCTATGACAAGCGCGGCTACGTCTACCTCGGCACCGCGACCGCGGCAGCTCTCACCATCTGGCTACGAACTTGACCGCCCTGACAGGTCCCAGCTAGCTAGGCGGTGGCGTTCTGGAGGCAGGTCTTCACGGCGGTCCGGGCCGGGAGGACGGCCTCACTGGCGGTAGCTGCATCCTTCTTGGCCTGCTCCAGCTTCTGCCGGTTGGCGGTCAAGTCCTTCGCCGTCGTCGCCTTCCGCGCCGCAGGAGCATCCTTCTCCACGTCTTCAGTCGCGATCTCGACGGGCTCGACGCCAGGCACCGCCTTCAGGTACTGACGGCCTGCCGCCGCGGCTGAATCCGCAGCGTCGGCCACACCTGCGGCATCCCCTTCCTCTGCGGCCTTACGCGCTTTCAACAGGGCTTCGTGTGCCTGGGTCGCGGGGTCAAGGGGACCACTCCCGCCAGCGGTGACCGCACGGTACAAGTCATTGATGTGCTCCACGGTCTGGTTGAGCGTCTGCTGGTCCCGCTCAGACTGGGCGACGGCATCCTGTGCCGAGTCCACTGCCCGGTCGGCGTCGGCGGCCTTGTCGTCAGCCTCCATGTACGCGAGGGTTTCCTTGGCGCAGGCGGGCGCTTCCGCAGCCTGGGCGGTGGTGGTGGCCAGTGGCGCTCCGACCAGAAGTACGGCGGTAGTAGCGGCGGCGTTGCGGGCGAGAGTACGCAGGTTCACGGGTGTGGCTCCTGTATCGGGGGGATTATCACCGTTCCCAACGCTGGTCAATGTCTGGCCGTCACGGGTCCGCACGGGTGAAGCAGCAATCCGCCCATGGCTCCGCGACTGATCGGCCGGACAAGTCCTAGGTGCTCTGGGCGTTGCCGCTGCCGACGCTGGTACGCATGGGGATCGCCTCCGGGAGGTGGAGGGGAGGGGGTGCTTCCAGCCTGCGACCACCGACGACCACAACGCCCGCCAGGAGTGCGTGACCAGCGGGTTCCCCTTGTCGGCGCGCCAAGGGCACGGGCTTCGAGAGCGGTGGGCGGATTCGTGTGCTCTGGTGGTGCGGGCGCTGGTAGAGGCTCTCGCGGACTGTCGATGGTGTACCGCGTCCGGGCGGTGGAGAGCTGAGCCCCTTTCACCTTGCACATGCTAGGTCTCATCGGTCAGAGACACTGTAGATGCGGATGAATTGAGCTGCTACGGTACGCAGCTGCCGCCCGCCGCTCCGGGCGCATTCCTGCGGAGATCCAAGGAGTGGATCCCATGAAGCTCGCTTTCCGCCGCCCTTCCCGTTTCAGGGACCGGGCCCTCGTCCTCGTGGCCGGGGCCGCGCTCGCCGTGACGGTCCCGGCCGCCGCGTACGCCAATTCCGTCGGCGTCACGGTCCGCACCCCCGGCGCCACCGCCGGGCCGGCCTCCACGTTCGCTGAGATCACCACCGACGCGGCCTGCCAGAGCGGCCTGATCTCCAGCGGCGGCATCAGCCAGGCCATCGGCACCGGCACGTCCTCCAACGGCAACAAGATCGACGGCACGGTGCCCAGCCCCGACGGCAGCACCGAGTACCTCGGTTCCACCGGGGTCGTCGGCACCGACGTCACCCACTGGCTTGGCATCGGCGGCAGCGGCGGAGCCGTCAACGCCTCCTTCTCCAGCGCCCCCTACGCCATGTGTTTCAGCAGCAGCCTCATCAACCACACCCAGGTGGTGATGAACAAGTTGGCCGGACCCACGTCCAGCGGTACGGTCGGTCTCGTCACCGCGACCTGCCCTGCCAACACCCGTCTGATCGGCGGCGGGGCCCGTATCACGCCCGCGAGCGTCGGCAGCCTCAAGCCGATCGCGAGCTTCCCCACCTTCAACAACTCCGGACACGGCTTCGGGCAGAAGGCCGCGGCCAACGGTGAGACGAACCCCGACTCCTGGAGTGCGGTCGGCTGGAACGGCGGCGGCGGCAACAGCAACAACGCCACCTATGCCTACGCCATCTGCAGCGGCAACAACATCAACGTCAGCGGCGTCACGGTCACCGTGCGGCACACGTCGGTGAGCGGTCCCACCGCCGCCACCATCGGGCAGACCGCTACGGTCGGCTGCGGCGGGGGCGACGGCAAGCTGGTCAGCGGGGGCGCCGCGGTCAGTGGCGGCAGCCTCACCACCACCAACTTCACGGGGCCTGGCTCCGTCGGCGACCACCTCAACGGGAGCTTCCCGAGCAGCTCCGGCGGCAGCCCCGTCAGCGACGGGACCACCACGGCCGCGTACTGGACGGCCGACGTCCACACCGGCGCCGGCAGTTCCCCGAACACCTACACCGACGCCTGGGCGCTGTGCGCCGACGACGGCATCTGAGTGCTACGGCCTTCTCCCTTCCCCCGACACGGCAGAAGAACTGACACATGAACACACGCCGCCCCGTGCGGACCCCCGCCCTCGTCCTGGCTGGCGCCGCCGTGCTGGTCGCCGCCACGCTCTCCCCACCCGCCGCGACGGCCGCCGCGGCGGAACCCGTCTGCGGGACGACGGGTGCTTCCGCCACCGGTCCCGGAGCCAGCTGCACCTGGACCACGCCCGGCACGGACAGCTTCACCGTCCCGGCCGGGGTCAGCTCCGTGACCGTGGACCTGTACGGCGCGGAAGGCGGCAGCGCCGCCGGATACGTCGCCCCCAACCCGCCGAACACCGGCGCTCCCGGCGGCCTCGGCGGCCACACCCACGCCACCCTGGCCGTCACCCCCGGCCAGGTCCTCCAGCTCACCCTGGGCGCCGCCGGCATACCCGGCAGCTCCCGGCGAGGCGAGTACGCACGCCCCGGCGGGTACGGCCACGGAGCTGGCGGCGGCGGTGCGCACGGCGGCGGGGGCTCCGGCGGCGGTGCCTCCGACCTGCGGGTCGGAGCGTTCGGCCCGGCGGAGCGGATCCTGGTCGCCGGCGGGGGCGGCGGCGCCGGAAACGGAGGGCCCCAACTGCACGGCGGCGCCGGCGGCGGCCTGACCGGCGAGCCCGGCGGACAGGCGGAGGGACCGCAGGGCTCCGGTGTCTCTGGCGGGGGCGCGACCCAGACCGCCCACGGCACCGGCAGCCCCAACTCCCAGCTGGGCGGCCCCGGCGGCGCCGGCGGCGACACCGACCCCAACACCGGCCTGCCCAACCCGGGCAGTGGCGGTGCCGGCGGCAACGGCGGCCGAGGCGGCAACGGTGGCGGCGGCGGGGGCGGCGGTTGGTTTGGCGGCGGCGGAGGATCCGGGGGCGGCAACCCCGACAACCTCCCGGCCGCTGGGGGAGGCGGCGGCAGCGCCTACGCCGCTCCCACCGCCACCGCGGTGAGCCTGGACTCCGGCGTCAACCGAGGCAACGGCCGGGCCGTCATCTCCTGGCGGTACGACACCGCCCTCGCCCTCACCGCGGACGCCACCGGCCTGCTGTACGGGCACCCCGCCACCCTCACCGCCGACGTCACCTCCGCCTCCGGCGGTCACCCGACGGGCAGCGTGGCGTTCTTCGAGGGTGACCTGCCGCTCGGCACGGTGCCGCTGACGGACGGGCGGGCCGTCCTGCGCACCCCGGTCCTGCGGCCGGGCAACCACGCGATCACCGCCCGGTACGAGGGCGACGCGCTGCACAGTCCGGCCGGCGGCCAGGAACCGCTCGCACTGACGATCGGGTTCAGCCGTCCGTGCCTGACCGGACCCCACGAGGGTCCGCTGACCGTGGCTGCGGGGGAGTCGCTCTGCCTCGGTACGGGGGCCCAGCAGTCCGGACCGGTACGGATCGAGCCCGGCGGCGCCCTGGCCGCCTCGGGTGCGTCGTTCACCGGGCCGTTCTCCGCCAAGGGTGCTCTCGCCGTGTCTCTCTGCGGCGTGCACCTCCGCGGGCCCCTGACCGTGCGCGAGACCGCCGGACCCGTCACCCTGTGCGAGGGCGCCTCGGTCACTGGTGCGGTCACCCTCGAAGCCAACGCGGGCGGCACCACCTTGTCCGGCATCACCATCACCGGACCCCTGAGGTGCGAGGGCAACCGGCCCGCACCGGAGCTGCCCGGCACCCTCGTGAACGGGCCTCGCTTCGGCCAGTGCCGTTGATGCCGGTGGCCAGGCCGCGGTGAACGCCAGTACGGTCCGGGGGCTCAAGCCTCCGGACCGTACTGGTCAGTGCACCTGGCGTCCCGGCCAAGCTCGAGGAGGGCGCACGCCGGCATCGCCTCCTACGAAGCGTCCGCAGTGGGGTCGGCCCTCACGGCGCGGGCGAGGAAGTGGCCGGCGGCGTCCTCGTATTCGGCCAGCCGCCAGCCCGTGGCACCCAGAGCCGGTGTCAGGTTGCCCTCGGCCAGCAGGTCGTCGGGGTCGAGGACCCGGCCGTGCCGGGCGGCACGCTCGGCACGGCCCGACGGGTGGAAGAGCAGCAGGGTGGCGTCCGGGGCGCTGACGCGGCCCCATTCGCGGAGCGCGGTCTGCGGATCGGGAAGATGGTCGAGGAGCCCCGCGGTGAAGATCCCGTCCACGGACGCGGTAGCCAGCGGGAGCCGGTTGCAGTCCGCGGCGAGCAAATGCCCGTAGCGGGTCCGGTCGTGGCGGGCGGCAGTCGCGAGCATCGCCGGGGTGACGTCGATGCCGAGGACGCTTCCGGTGTCTCCGACATGGGTGCGGAGGGCGGGCATGGCCCGGCCGGTGCCGCAGCCGAGGTCGACCACCCGCCCGCCTGGCTGCAGGCCCATCCGGGCGACCGCGGCCGCATACGCCGGTGTCTGATGGGCGAAGCGCTCCTCCCAGGCACCCGCCCTGTGGGTGAAGAAGGCGCGGGTCGCCGTGTGTTCGGTGCGGGCGGCCACCAGGGCGGCAAACCTGTCGATCACCCGCTCCCACCAGGGCGCGAGTCCGTTCTCGGGCCCGAGCTGGAAGTCCATGCCCCAGGCGCTGCCGCCGATCCTGAACGCGTGCGCGGCATGCAGGTCGCAGGAGGCCAGAGCCACGGCCCCGCGCGGTAGTTCCCCGAAGCCGGCGGCAGGCTGGAGTTCGGTGGCCGTCGGGGCGATTTCCCTCAGCAGCGCGTCCGCATCGGCGGCCGGGGTGAAGGCCGTCCGTCCGCATCCGCCCCGACCGGCGCGCTGGGTCCGGTCCGCGGCTCCCGCCGCCGTCGCCAGCACACGCGCCCCGTAACCCGCACCCAGCACGGGTACTTCGGCGGCGAGAGCACTCCGCAGCAGGGTGGCGGCGTCGGTGTTTCCGGCGAGCGACAGCGGTGGCACGGCACCTCCCAGGACGATCAGTCCGTCGATTCCCGTGAGATCTGCTGGTGGTGGCTCGTGGGCCCAGAGCCGGATAGTCCGGCTGCTCAGCCCCGCTGCCTTGACCGCGCTGTCAATGGCTGACGCCAGGTTCCCCTGAGGCGCGTGCTGGAGGACGGTGACTGCCACGGGTGACTCCTCAAATTCGAGCCACTTCCGCTGATTCAAGTGGCATCCGCGTAAGGATGCCTGAGGACGAGCCGCATATGCGAGGTATGGTCCAGTCCGCGAGATCCAGTTGGCGTATACGCGCACACGAAAAGGGCCTCTGCGCGTCGAACACCGCGAGCGACGCGCAGAGGCTCCTGCACCGGCCGCCGCCATTCAGCGGGAGCCGCTCCACGGGGACGGCGTCCGGTGACTCTGTCAGTCAATCAACAGCCGGCCTCGGGGACGACTGGATCGGGACACGGAATCCGGACTGTGAGACGCGCCCGGAGGCGGTGGATCATCCAAAGGCCTTCCGGTTCGGATCCACGACCCGAAACGGCCTACTCGGCTGGTGAATGCGATGCGCCTGCTCAGGGGGCTGAACAGTGTGACGTAATGTCGGAAAAGCCCAGGCCGCAACAGGGTCTGCGGCTCCGAACCTTTCCCTTGTGAGGCGTTTTCCATGAGTCTGAGCATCCGTAACCAGATCCCCGGCACGATCACCGCCGTCACCACTGGCGAAGCGATGGCCACGGTGCGGGTGCGGCTGGCGGGCGGTCAGGACGTCACCGCTGCGATCACCGCCGACGCCGTCAAGGAGCTCGGTCTCGCCGAGGGCTCCGAGGTGAAGGCGCTCGTGAAGTCCACCGAAGTCGCGCTCGCCACTGCCCCGGTGGAGAACATCTCGATCCGCAACCAGATCGCGGGCACCGTCACCGAGGTTGCGACCGGAGGCGCCATGGGCTCCGTCAAGGTCGCCGTCGAGGGCGGTGAGCTGACCGCCGCCATCACCAAGGACGCCGTCGACGCGCTCGGGTTGGCCGCCGGGACGTCCGTCGTCGCGCTGATCAAGTCCACGGAGATCTCGCTCGCCGCGGCCTGATCCACCTGATCCTTCTCGTGGTCACGACACCCTGCCGCTGATGCCGGCGGTGTGGCCGCGGCGGTCGAGGGCGAGCCAGAGGCGGTCGCGGGTCACCGGCAGTTCGGTGAAGCGGATCCCGGTGGCGTCGCGCAGGGCGTTGGCGAGGGCCGGGGCGACCGGGTTGAAGGGGCTTTCGCTCATCGACTTGGCGCCGAGCGGGCCGATGGCGTCGGAGGTCTCCATGAAGTGGACTTCCGTGCGGGGGACGTCGGCGTACTGCGGGAGGCGGTACCTGCGGAAGGCGGCGGTGGTGACCTTGCCGCGCGCGTCGATGCGTACGTTCTCGAAGAGCGTGGCTCCGAGTGCCTGGGCCACGCCGCCCTCGACCTGGCCCCGGCACTGCATGGGGTTCATGACCTTGCCCGCGTCGGCGGCGTGGACGCTGCGCAGGATGCGGATCTCGCCGGTGCCGGGGTCGACGGCGACGCGGAACCACTGGGCGTTGAAGGCGACCGACCGCGGGGAGCCGCCCCAGTGGCCGTCGGCGGCCAGTTCGTCCTCGGCGCCACCGGCGCGTGCCGCCTCGTACAGCTCCTTGAGCGTCACCACGCGGCCTGCGCAGTCGAAGGCCTCGGCGCCCAGCGTGCACAGGTGCCGGGCCACGCCGGTGTGGCGGGCCGCGAGGGTCTTCAGCCGCTCGGCCAGGGACGTGGCCGCCAGCAGCACCGCCTTGCCCGCGACGACCGTACCGGCCGAGCCGAAGGCACCCGTGTCGTGGCGGACGACGTCGGTGTCGGACTGCCGGATACGGATCCGGTCCTGCGTGGTGTTCAGGGCCCCGGCGGTGATCTGCTGGTGGACGGTCGTGGTGCCGTTGCCGAACTCCGCGGTCCCCACCGCGACGTCGTACGTGCCGTCCTCCAGCAGCGAGACCCGCGCGTCGGCGTAGTGGCCGCCCGGCGGACCGGTCGCGATCATCGCCATGGCGGACCCCTGGCCGGTGAGCCAGCCTTCCGGGATTTCCTCGGAGCTGGTGTCCTCGGCGAGGGCCCGGCGGACCACGCCCAGGCACTGGTCGAGGCCGTAGGAGGCGATGTGCAGGTCCTCCTCCTCGCCGATGGGGCTGACCATGTGCTCGCCCGCGCCGATGATGTTCTTCTCGCGCAGGACCAGCGGGTCCATCCCCAGGCGGCGGGCCAGCTCGTCCATGGCCGACTCCACGGCGAAGGTGACCTGGCCGAGGCCGTAGCCGCGGAAGGCGCCGGCCGGGACGCAGTTGGTGTAGACGGAGTAGGCGTCGACCTTCTTGTGCGGGGCGCGGTAGACGGCGAAGGACTCGCCGACGCTGTGGAACATCACCGCCGGTCCGTGGTTGCCGTACGCGCCCGTGTTCGCCACGACGCGCATCTGCACGGCCGTCAGAGTGCCGTCGGCGCGGGCGCCGAGCTTGATGCCGATGGTGAACGGGTGCCGGGTGGTGGCGCCGTAGAACTGCTCGGCCCGGGTGAACTCCAGCTTGACCGGACGGCGCAGCCTCAGCGCAGCCAGGACGACGATGTCCTCCGTCAGCATCTCCTGCTTGCCGCCGAAGCCCCCGCCGACCCGGCCGGCGACCACCCGCACCTCGTCCTCCGGCAGGCCGTACAGCGCGCACAGCGCCCGGCGGGTGAGGAAGGGGGCCTGGGTGGAGGAGCGTACGGTGAGCCGCTCACCGGTCCCGTCCTCCTTCGGCTCGAAGTACGCCACGCTGCCGTGCGTCTCCAGGCTCGCGTGCTGCACCCGCTGGGTCCGGAAGGTCTCCTCGTAGACCACGGAGGCCTCCGCGAAGCCGTCCGCCACGCAGCCGACTTCGCCGTGCACCTCGCCGGCCAGGTTGTGATCGGCGCGGGCGATCCGCGACTCGGGGGCCTTGTCGCCGTGCAGGGCGGGGGCGCCCGGCCGCATGGCCTCCTCCGGGTCGGTGACGTACGGGAGTTCCTGATAGACGACCTTCACGCGCCGGCAGCCCTCCTCGGCGGCCTGCTCGCTGTCGGCGACGACGGCGGCCACGCGCTGGCCGACGTAGCGGACGACGTCGTCCAGGACCCGGGTGTCGTCCGGGTCCTCGGTGGGGTGTTCGTGGCGGGCGGTGGAGTACAGGGTGGCGGGCGTGTCCTCGTGGGTGAGGACGGCGTGCACGCCGGGCACGCGCAGGGCGTCGGCCGTGTCGATGGACACGATCCGGGCGTGCGGGTGCGGGGAGCGCAGCAACTTCATGTGCAGCAGCCCGGGGACGTCGACGTCGAAGGTGTAGCGGGCGGTGCCCGTGACGACCTGCGGGCCGGCCGGGGCGCCGAGGCTGCGGCCCACCGCCCCGCCCGCGCAGGGCCGTTCGGTGTGCCGGACGCCCCGGACGGCGTCCTCGACGGCCCGGTAGCCGGTGCACCGGCAGATGTTGCCCTTGAAGGCGCGGGGCAGGTCGTCGAGCTTGCCGTCGTCGTGCTCGGTGCCGCGTTCGGCCTCCAGGGCGGCGGTGGTCATGAGGAACCCGGCGGTGCAGAAGCCGCACTGGAAGCCCTGGGCGTCGAGGAACTTCTGCTGGACGGGGTGGAGTTCCCCGTCCGGGCGGGCCAGGCCCTCGACGGTGGTCACGTTGCGGCCTTCGGCGCGGAAGGCCGGGTAGAGGCAGCTGTGCACGGGCTCGCCGTCCACGTGCACCGTGCAGGCGCCGCAGTCGCCGGCGTCGCAGCCCTTCTTCACCCCGAACCAGCCCCGCTCGCGCAGGTAAGTGCGCAGGCACTGGCCCGCACGGGGTTCGGCGTCGGCGGGCTGCCGGTTGATATGGGTGCGAAAGCTCATCGGGTACCGTCCTGGGTCAGTTCGCGGCGGATCTCCTGCGCGAAGCGCAGCGCCATGTGCCTGCGCCACTCGGGCAGTCCGTGGATGTCGTCGAACCACTCGTCGTCGGCGACGGCGGCGCGGATGGCCCGCGCCAGGCCGTCCGGCTCGGGGGGAAGCGGGAACCAGAGACGGAACGGGCGGGTCGTGGCCGCGGTGATGGTGATCGCGAGGGAGCCGTCCCGCGGGTCGACCGTGCCGATGACCAGCGCGCCGGAGCGCCCCAATCCGTAGAGGGAGGCCTGGCGGAAGGCCGTACGGCAGGCAAGGGCCGACGCGGGCAGGGTCACCGAGCGCAGCAGCTCCCCGTCACCGAGGTCCTTGCGCCCCGCGCCGGTGACGAAATCGGCCACCTTGACCCGGCGGGTGGCGCCGTCCTGCGACTGGAGCAGGCACACCCCATCCAGCGCCGCGGTCAACGAGATCAACGGGCCGGCCGGCAGGGCGTTGCAGAGGTTCCCGCCGACGGTCGCCATGTTCCAGATCTTGAACGAGGCCAGGAAGGCCCGGCAGCACTGCTCGAACAGCGGCCCCGCGGGGTCGGGCATGGTTCGCCCGTACCGGGACAGCTGCGCCACCGTACAGGTGGCGGCGATCTCCAGCGAGCCGTCGGACAGCCGGGCCAGCGGCTCCCAGCCCATGCGGCTGAGATCCACCAGTCGCCGGATGTGCGGCTGTGGCTCGGAGAATAGGTACGTACCGCCGCCGAGCCAGGCGTCACCCGGCCGCCACGGCTCATGTCGACGCGCGTCACGCACGTCCAGCACTGTGTTGAGATCCATGACTTACCACCCGTTCGCGACCTTCTTCTGCTCTTCAGTGAAGTCGCTGGGGTGGCCGGAAACGACTGGAGCCGCACACGGAAATCACCGAAGCCGCCGGCCTCCTCCTGGTCGATCGACCAGTGGGCTCCGGATCGCTGACGCTCGGCGGCGCGCGCCTAAAACGGAAGGAGGCTGCCCGGTCTCCGTCGGAGTTCCGGACAGCCCCCAGCAGGGCCGGTCGGGGTTACGGCTTCTGGAAGCCGGCGTCCGCGAGGATCTTCTGTGCCTCCGGGCCGGAGAGCCAGGCCACGAACGCGGCGGCGGCCTCAGCGTTCTTGGACTCCTTCAGGCTGGCGGCCGGGTACGAGGCGACGGCGTTCTGCGCGTCGGGGATGTCGACGGCGTCGACCTTGTCGGGCGCGCTGTCGGCGTCGGTCTTGTAGACCAGTCCCGCATCGGCCTCGCCGAGCTCGACCTTGCTGAGCACGGCGCGCACGTTCGGCTCCTGGGAGACCGGCTTCACGGTGATCTTCTGGTCGTCGAGGATCTTCTTGCTGTACTTGCCCGCGGGCACCTCAGGAGCGGCGAGGACGACCTTCAGGTCAGGGTCGGCGAGGTCCTTCAACTCGTCGACCTTCTTGGGGTTGCCTTCGGTGGTCGCGATCACGAGGCGGTTCTTGGCGATGACGGCCGGGGTGCCGGTCTGGTCTTTGACGCTGTCCATGCTCTTGGTGTCCGCGGTGACGAGTGCGTCGGCCGGGGCGCCTTGCTTGACCTGGGCGACCAGTTCCTGGGAGCCGGCGAAGGAGAAGGTGATCTTGGTGCCGGGGTGGGACTTCTCGTAGGCGGCGCCGGCCGTCTTGAAGACGTCGGTCAAGGACGCGGCGGCCAGCACGGTGAGCTTGGCCTCGGGGGCCGTGGACGCGGAAGCGCCCGCGGCCGGCCCGGCGTCCTTCTTGCCGTCGTCGTTGCCGCAGGCGGCGAGCGGGAGCAGCAGTGACGCGGTGAGGATGGCGGTCGCGGCGCGGCGCCGGGAAGGGGGAAGGGACATGGGGGTGGACTCCTGGGTGAAGGACGCGCGAGCCGGGCGTGCGCGGGCAGGGGAACGGGCGGCGGCCGGGCAGGCCGGCGCCGCACGGAAGTGTGTGGGGAGTGCTCAGGTGCGGTCGATGTGCACGCTGGTGGACTTCACGCGGGCGGTGGCCTGCATGCCCACTTCGAGCCTCAGCTCCTCGACGGCTTCACGGGTCAGCAGGGACACAAGTCGGTGCGGACCGGCCTGGATCTCGACCTGCGCCGCGACGTCGCCGAGTTTGATGGCGGTGACAATGCCGGGGAAGGCGTTGCGGGCGGTGGTGTACGAGATGCCCTCGTCCACCTGACCGCTCTGGGCGACCTCGACGGCGAACGCCGCCAGGTCGCGGCCTTCGATGAGGCGACGGCCGGTTTCGTCCCGGTGGGTCAGGACCCGGCCTGCGTCTGCCCAACGGCGTGTGGTGTCGGGGCTGACGCCGAGCAGTCGTGCCGCCTGGCCGATTGTGTAGGACTGCATGTGCGCCACGCTAGAGCTCTCATGGGCTCGCGTGCAATTCCTTGGGCCTTTTGTACGTGGCAGATGCGAGGTGATTGGCGAATGCTCCGTCGGCCGACCGAATCGACCCGTCCGGTCAATCGACGTGCCGGGAGTCTGCGGGGCGCGCCTCCGTCGGGAGCGGCCAGGCGCCGATCCGGAGGCAGGTGAGGGCGCTGACGTACCGGGCTCCGCAGCGGTCCGTCGGTACGACGAGCTGACTGCCCTCGGCGCTGAGGTCGTGCCCGTCCATGCGGGTGGCCAGGAGGACGGGTGCGTCACCGAAGTCCTCGTCGACTTCCGCCCAGGCGAGCACGCTGCGATGGCCGTCGCCGCCTTCGGCGGTGACCAGGAAGCGCGAGCGGTCCTTGCGCCGGCGCGGGTCGAACGCCGGCTCGGCCGCGGAGACGACCTCGCGGAGCAGCGGACCTTCGAAGCTGTGCCGCTGCGGTCCGTTGGTCGCGCAGTCGAACGCCACGTCTGCCTGGTGCTGGGGCCATCGGGTCCGAAGGTGCTCGACGCTGAGTGCGGTGGGTCGGCGCACCTCGCCGGTGATGAGCAGCGCCGGAGCGGCAGGGGGCGCGATCGTGGTCCCGCGGGCCGGCTGCGGAGTGTTGGTCCCGTGCATGGTTTGCCTCCAGTGCCGGTGAGCGGGTGCCTTCCCGTCATGCCCACGCGGCGGGGCTTGGAATCTCACTTCCGAGGAAAATTCGATGCTGGTCTCGCATGCGCAAGCTGATCCGGCGAATCAGTGAGCATGTGCGGCATGGGGTTGTGCTCGGATAGTGAGTCGCGACGGCGGAACCTCCGACCGCGACACCCCGCGATCTGGAGAATCACCCAAGAGGTATTTTCGGTCACGAGCCTGGCATTTACGATGTGAAAGCTCGCTTCGACCTAGTGAATGCGGGTCGGCGAACCGTTGTGTCCGCTGTTACGCAAGGGGGCAGGAACGTGCACGTCGAACAACTCCTCCAGGACGAGGACCTCGGGTTGAGGCTGCTGTGGGCCGAGGACCCGCTGCTGCGGCGGGAGATCAGTGGTCTCACCGCTACGGACCTCGAGGACCCGGTGCGCTTCCTCCAGCCGGGGGAGATCGTGCTCAGCGGGCTCGTCTGGTGGACGGCCGACAGAGGCAGTCGAAAAGCGGACCAGTTCGTCTCCTCGCTCAAAGGCGCAGGCACGGCCGCCCTGCTGGCGGGGGAGGAGACGCACGGGTCCGTGCCCGACGACGTCCTCATGGCCTGCGTGAAACACCAGATCCCGCTCATCGCCGTCCCGGCGGAGGTCAGCTTCCGCACCATCACGGACGCCTTCTACCTCAGGCAGTGGGGCCAGCTCAGCCGGCGCCCCACCGCTCACCACGCCCTCCCCGCCGCCGCGCGTACCTGTCTGCAGCGGCTGCTCACGGACGGAGCCGGACCGGCGGAGGTCCTCAGCGCTGCCTTCACGCGCCTGGGACCGGCGGCGTGCAGTGTCCTCAGTGCTACCGGCCGCGTCGTTGCGCGTACGCCGGGGGCGCCGGTCCTGACGCCCCGTCAAGCGGCCGAGCACATCAGGAGCGGAGTCGGCGTGACCGTCCCGGTCGAAGGCGAGGCATCCCCTTACGATCGTTGGTACCTCAACCTGATGGACGCGACCGACGTACCCCTGCGCGTCCTCTACGAACTCGCAGGCGTGCTGGCGGAGTGCCGCGAGCGCGCGCACACGAACCCAACGGAAGAGCGGTCCGCCGAGCTGATCGAGCTGCTCGGTACCTCCCAAGCCGATCCTCTCGCCGTCGCGGAGCTGCTGCGTTCCAGCGGCCTCCCGGACGAAGGCCCGTACCACGTCGTTACCGCCGGCACGAGCACCGGTGATGCGCGACGAGCCGCCGCCGCACTGGCCGAGGCCCTCGCCCACCAGGGATCCGCCCACGTCATCGCCGCAGTCCACGACGGCGCCGCGGCCGTCGTGCCGGGGCCGTCTCCCCGCAGCACACTGGAGTCGGTGTGGCCGCTGCTCCATGCCTGCGATCCGACCACGCTCCTGCATGCAGGCATCAGTTCCCCGGCCGCCGCGCCCGACGGCCTCGAAGGGGCTCTGCGCGAGGCCCGCTACGCGCTGGACTCGGCCAGGAGCGCGTCCCCGGACCGCTCGGAGGTGACTGACGCCGACAGTTTCACCACCCTCTCCAAACTCCTCACCGGGCTTCCCTCCGAAGTGCGCAGGGCCTTCAGCGCGCGGATACTGGGCCCCCTTGCCACGGAGGAAGGCGCCTCAGCCGCCATGCTGCGGGAAACGCTGGAGACGTTCCTCGCCCACAACGGCTCCTGGGCGCGTACGAGCGAATCCCTCCACCTGCACGTCAACACGGTGCACTACCGCGTCCAGCGCATCGAGGTCCTCACGGGCCTGGACCTCTCCCGTCTCGACCATCGCCTCGACCTCCGTGCGGCGTTGCTGTGCCGTTGACGTTTTACGGCAAGTCGATGTGTACCTGTGTCGACTTCATCCGAGCCGTGACGGTGATCCCGGGTGCCAGCCGTAACTGGTCGACGGCCTCTCGGGACACCATCGACACCACGCGGTGCGGTCCTGCCTGGATCTCCACCTGTGCGATCACGTCATCGGTCCGCACGGCGGTCACGATCCCCGTCAGGGCATTGCGCACCGACGTAGCGACCTCCGACTCCCGTCCCTCGGCCTCGGTGGCCCGTTTGCGGACGAACGCGGCGAGCGCGACCCCGTCGATCACGCGATGGCCCGCACCGTTCCGCTCCACGGCCAACCGCCCGTTGTCTGCCCAGCGCCGGACGGTCTCGGGGCTGACTCCGAGCAGACGCGCCGCCTGGGCGATGCTGTAGGAGGGCATGCCCGCACTCTACGTGGTGACGGGTGGGCGCGATTGCTGCTGATCGGAAGGGCACCGTCGGTGCCCTCGACCGGATGCCTCCATCAGGGCGTGGCACGAACGATCACGAGCGATCCTTCGTATGCCGCCTGACAGCGAAGGTGGCCGAACTCTTCATCCCAGGCACCGGTTTCGAGGTCGCGGCGCAGGCTTTCGTCGAAGCGCTCGCGCACGCCGTCGTCGACGAAGCTCCAGGCCGAGCACGCCTGCCGGGCCGCCGGGTCGAGAAGCATCTCCGGCCGGCCGTAATAGGCCTCGTTGAAGCCGTCTGTGCAGTCGAGCGGGATCGGCACGCTCTGGACGGAACCCGTACCGCCGAGTGCGGAGGCGAGCTGCTCGACGGTGGGGTAGCGGCGTGCCTCGGCGTCGAGGACCTCGGGGGCGTACCGGTAGAGCCAGAAGTCGCGAACGCGGGTCGGGTCGCAGGTCAGGATGACCACCGGACCCCGCGTGACCCGCCGCATCTCGCGGAGGGCGGCCTGCACACCGGACCACTGGTGCACGGCGAACAGCGTCATCGCGGCTTCGAACTCCCCCTCGGCGAAAGGCAGGTGTTCGGCGGCGGCGTCGATCGCTGTGGGGAGCCTCGCGGTTCGCGGGGCACGGATGGACTCCGAAGGCCCGACCGCTGTGACCCCTCGTGCCACGCTTTCGTACGATCCGGCGCCGGCGCCGACGTTCAGTACGGTCCGGGCGTTGCCCAGAGCCTCGGCGATCAAACGGGCGATGCGCTCGTCGGGACGGCGGTAGGCGGAGTGGGCGGAGCCGGCGGCGCTGTAGTCGACGTCGCCGGCGCTGCCGTCCTGAGTCCGAGCGGGTGCGGTCATGCGGGTTTCCTCGCCTCGTGAGCAGGAACAGGGGGAGGGCACCTGCGTGCCGACCGGTTGTGCCGGCGCGGGGGCAGGGCGTGGGTAGGGTCATGCGATGCGCACGACCCCGGGGACTCAGGACCAGAGTTGGAACCTTTCCCAGCCGTCGTCGGCACGTTCGTACCGCAGCCGGGTGTGGACGCGGCTCTTGCGGGCTTGCCAGAACTCCACCTCGACCGGTGTGAGGGAGTAGCGGGTCCAGGCGGAGTCGACGAGCGAGGGCTCCCGCTCGACCAGGGCGAGTGACTTCCGCAGGGCTTGGTCCCGTACGGAGGGGTCCGCGAGGTACTGGCTCTGTCGGGCGAGCAGGGACTCGGCGCGCGCGGAGGCCGAGCGGCCGAGGAAATCGGTGGCGTTGTCCCTGGCGGACCCGGGTGTCACGGGGCCGCGCAGCCGCACCTGCCGGCCGTGCTCGGGCCAGTAGAAGGTAAGTGCCGCCCGCGGGTGGACGGCCAGCTGGCGCCCTTTGGGGCTGAACGCATGGCCAGCGAATTCCCAGCCCGAGGAGTCGACCCCCTTGAGGATCAACACCCGCGCGTCGGGGTCACCGGCCTCGTCGACCGTGGACAGGACCATCGCGTGCGGGTCTCGGAGCCCGTCCGCAACGGCGTCGGACAGCCAGGACATGAAGAGCCCGACGGGGTCGGCCGGGGCCTGCTCCGGGACGAACTCCGGAAGCGGCCCGGCGAACACCTCGATGTCCCGCAGCCACCCGCGAACAGAGCTGCCGTCATCTCGGTCGCCCATCAGCCGCCACCTCCACAGGAATCCAACATGCTCATACTGCATCTGCAAGCGATTTGCGACAACCATCTCGCAAATGCTTAGAGAAATCGCCAGAAGTCCTGGCACATACCGATGCTGTAGTTGGGGCTAACGACAATGCGTCCGAGCCTGCGCTCGCGAGCCAGGACGAAGAGGCTCGCCGCTGGCCGGCTCATCGTCTGGTTCAGGGGGCCATCGAGAGAGCCGCGATCCCGACGAGGCTGATCAGCAGCGGCAGACGGAACTCCGCACCGCACAGGCCGATCATCCCGCCCAGCGTCCGATCGCGGCTCTCGCGCCGCCCCTACTTACCGTGCCCCTGTCGCACGTCTAGGCAGAGCGCCCAGACGTCGGAGTAGCTGCCCTGGGAGGGCGAACCGCCGCTGTGCGTGGAGGCGGTCCAGTACGCCGGGTCGGCGCTCCCGTCGCCGACCGGGGCGCCGGCGGCGTCGCTGGGGTAGCTGCCGTTCAGGTGGGGGCCGCCCGAAGTCGCCTTCGAGAAGTCGGTCGTGGTGACGTTGCCTCCGCTGATGGCGGCGCCCCCGCTGACCAGCTGGCCGTCCTCGCGGGAGCAGCCGACCGTCGCCTTCTGCCCTGTGGAGGCCGTGTTCGGGCCGCTCACCTCGGTGAAGCGGACCGTCGTGGCCACGTGCTTGAGGCTGGTGCCGTCTCCGCTGCAGATCGCGTAGGCGTACGTCATGTTGTTCTCGCCGCGTCCGCCGCCGATCCCGCCGACCGCCGTCCAGGAGTCGGGGTTGCGCCCGCCGTCGCCCGCCGCGATCTGGCCGAAGTGGTGGGCGGCGTCGTTGAAGGTGGGGAAGCTCGCTATCGGCTTGAGGCTGCCGACGCTGGCCGGGGTGGTGCGGGCGCCGCCCCCGATCAGGGCCGTGCCGGCCGGGCAGGTCGCCGTCACGAGGCGGTGCGACAGCCCGCTGGTGGGTCCGGTGATCTTGTTCATGACCACCTGGGTGTGCTTGATCAGGTTGCTGTTCATGCACAGGGCGTAGGGGGTGGTGGAGAAGGACTCGCTGCTGCGGCTCCCGCTTCCGCCGAACGCCAGCCAGTGCGTGACGTCGGTGCCGACGATCCCGGGCGTGTCGACGTACTCCGTGGTGCCGTCTGCGCTGGGCGCGATGCCCATCACGTGGTTGCCGTTGGACATCTCGTCGTTGCCGATGCCCTGGTCGACTCCGCCGCCGGACACGAGGCCGTCGGGGCAGTCCGCGTGCGAGGAGACCCCGGTGAAGGGGGTGGCGGGGCCCATGGTGGCCCCGGGGGTGCTGACGGTGAAGTCGACGGTCTTGGCGTACGCGGTGCCCGGCACTGCCACGGCCAGCAGGCCGGCCGCGATCAGGGCCTGGGCCGTGGCGGAGCTCCGCCGGAGGTTCGTGCTCATCGGATTCTTTCCCTTGATTCCTCGTGCGTGGCTGGTGGTCCTGAGCCGTCGCCTCAGACGCCGTCGTTGGCGCACAGGACCCAGGCGTCGGTGGAGGTGCCGGGGGAAGACTGTCCTCCGGTGTGGGCGGAGGCCGTCCAGTACGCCGCCGTGGTGGTCCCGTCGCTGACGGCGGTGCCGCCGGAGGTGCTGGGGAAGCTTCCGTTGAGGTGGTCGCCACCGGATCCGGGTCCGGTGAAGTCGGTGGTGGTCACGCTGCCGCCGCTGATGGCGGCGCCCCCGCTGACGAGCTTCCCGTCGTTGCCGCCGCAGCCCACGGTCGCGGCCTGACCGGCGCTTCCCGTGGTCGGGCCGCTGACCTCGCTGTGGCGGACGGTCACCGTGGCGCCGCTGACGTTGATGCCGCTGCCGCTGCAGATCGCGTAGGCGTAGGTGGTGTTGCCGCTGTTGGCGCCGGAGTCCCAGCCGACGGCGGCCCAGGAGTCGGGGTTGGTCTCTCCGTCGGCCGCAGCCTTCTGGCCGTAGTCGTGCGCGGAGTTGTTGAACGTGGGGAAGCTCGCGATCGTCTTGAGGCTGCCCGTGTTGCCCGGGGTAGTCCGTGCACCGCCGCCGAGCAGGCGCGTGTTGGCCGGGCAGGTCGCCACGACGAGGCCCACCGTGGCCGCGGTGGTGGGGGTGGTGGCCTTGTTCATGACCACCTGGGTGTGGTTGACCAGGTTGCTGGTGAAGCACACGGCGTAGGGGGTGGTGGAAAAGGAGGCGTTGACCTGGCCACCGCTTCCGCCGATGCCCAGCCAGTGCGTGACGTCGGTGCCGACGACGCCGGTGGAGCCGGTGTACTCGCTGGTGCCGTTGGAGCTGGGCGCGGTCCCGTTGACGTGGTTGCCGTTCACCGACGCGCCGGTGCCGATGGCCTGGTTGATCCCGCCGCCGGAGACGAGTCCCGCGGAACAGTCCGCGTGCGTCGAGATCTCCGAGTTGGCGGAGGTCGGTCCGCTGGTGGCCCCGGGAGTCTTCACGGTCTCGCTCACGGTGTTGGCGTAGGCGGATCCGGGCACTGCCAGGGCCAGTACAGCCCCGAGGACCAGCGTCCTGCCGGCGGCGAAACCGCGCAGACGTCGTATGTTCATGTGGATCTCCCCATCTGACGGGCGATAAGTGACGAGCGGCGAGCGCTGTACGTGGAAACTGGATAGCGCGGGACGAGGCGGTATCCGGAAGGGGCACGGACCTTGCTGGTGCGGAACTGCCGCGGCATCACAACGGCGGCCTGCCTTGCGGATGTACGCCGCTCAGGGGCAGTGCAGGGTGGGGTCGTACCGGCCATTTTGCTACCCGGTGCCGAGCAGCGCATGCGGACTCTAACAGTCAGTCGTCCCTGCATCTACCAGGTGCAGTTGGAATCTCATCTGGCAGATGCGCAAGTCGTGAAGTGACTTCCGGGTATCCGAAGAAGCTCCGTTCGGGCCTCGTCTCCGGGGCGGCGCGGAGCGCACCTTCGGCGCGGGCTTCCGACGTCCTCGATGTCGGAGGGGCGGCCGCCCGGCTCAGCGCAGGTGGAACACTGCGGCGATGAGGAGCGTGGCGGCGGGGGAGAGGATCGGCCAGCCGCGGAGGCTGGATCAATTTCTTGTGACCCACCATGTTGAGTGCTGGCCGTCCTTGAACCCACGGCAAAGGGTGTCTGACCTGCACTTTCGTCGAGTGTGCATTATGTGCACTACGTGCGTTACGGGCGATATCTTGACGCACGTCTGACGCACGTGACGCACGTCTGACGCACGCGCGACGCACGATCCGCTCCTCTACTGACGGGGCGTCACACGTGAAAAGCCGCCTTCCCGCCGGGTGCAGAGCCTGGTGGGGACGGCGGCTTTTCGTGTGTGGGTCGGCGCGGCAGGCGCCCCTAGCTCCCGTTGACGCTCCGTAGTCGGCCAAGGGGATCGCTCACCTTCGGAAATAGTCCCGAAGCCGCTCGCGTTGGGGGATGTCGACGATGGGGGGTGTCGACGCTGAGGTTGTTCAGCACGAAGGGCGGCGTCACGGAGGTTGTGCCGCGATTGGCCGATGAAGAGGCAGAGGTGCAGGCCCTCGTCGAAGGCGCGATGGAGGCCATGCTCGGAGTGCGGTTCCTGGCGAGCGAATACAGCACCGGCCCCGTGCACGGAGGGCGCATCGACTCGCTCGGGCTGGACGAGAACGGCTCGCCCGTGATCGTCGAGTACAAGAGGGCTACCGACCCCGGTGTCCTTTCGCAGGGCCTGTTCTACATGGCTTGGCTGGTCGACCACCGGCAGGAGTTCCATGCCCTGGTGCGCGAGCGCCTGGGCTCTGCGGCTGCCGCCCAGGTGATGTGGAAGGCGCCCAGGCTGATCTGTGTCGCGGGGGACTACACCCGCTACGACCTCCACGCCGTCAGGGAGCACCGCCGGTCGATCGACCTCGTGCGCTACCGCCTCTACGGAAAGGGCCTCATCGCGCTGGAGACGGTCGCTTCCGTCGCGGCGCAGCCCAAAGCTGCCCTGCGCATGCGCCGCGGGAACGCCGGCGCTGCGGCATCGCGGCCGAATCCGGCGGGGGCGATGGTGGAGCTGGCCGCAGCGGTTGACGAAGCGCTGCTGGCCCTGGGTGCCGACGTGACGAAGGTCGAGCGCAAGCAGTACGACGCGTACCAGCGCCTACGCAACTTCGCCTGTGTGACGTCGCGGCAGGACAAGCTGCTCGTCTACCTCAAGGCGGCCCCGGAGGCCGTCGACCTCGTACCAGGATTCACCAGGGACGTAAGAGGGCTTGGGCATCACGGCACCGGCGATCTTGAGGTCCAGCTGCGCTCGGAGAGGGACGTGGAGCGGGCAGTGGAACTGTTCCGGTTGTCCTACGCCGCAGCCTAGGCCGGTGTAGCCGGGGCGGCGACGCCCTGGAGAGTCACGGCTGGTCGCGTCGGGACGCGGTGCTGGCTCTTGGCGGGCTTCTTTCGGTGGACGGGTAGGACGTGGCGGTGGTGCAGTCCATCTTCGGCAGGATCCCCGGTTTCGGAAACCGGGGACCCTGCGCTATGTATCGCCCAGCCACTGGCTGGGACACCTGCTCGGTAACACCTGGATGGGGCTCGTTCGCATCTTGCGTACAGACGTTCGAGCAGGCAGGGTTCCATACTTCCGAGCACATCCAGCCCACTTCGGCAGGAAGCGAGCGAAGACGACCATGGCTAAGCGTCAGCCCGAAGAGACCGGAACTTCTCCACTGCTCATCGCGATCGAGCACCTTGCTCGTGTGCAGGACCGCTTCGACACCCAGGAATCCGATCCCACCGGCACCTCGGCCGGCGATGACGGAGAGAACCGCGACGGCCTGAACCACCCCGAGGCGTAACCGCTGCCCCCGTACGAGCCGCTCTGCAGCCCGGGCCCGCCCCCTCTCCAGGGTGGGCCCGGCCCGCACCCGAAGCCTCCGGAGGACGCCGTGCACCACCAGCTCGTCGAAGCCCTCGAAACCGCCCTCGGCTGGACCGGACCCGCCCCCATGGGCAGGGAGTTTGCCCGAGGCCACCTCGCTGACCCTGGGCTTCCGGCCCGGTTGATGAGCCCGACCCGCCTCTTGGACACTGTCATGCGGCGCGGTCTGTCCCACCCCCAGTTCCGCGCCTTCCAGAACGGACGCGAGCTCCACCCCGGCGAGTACTTCACCGACATCGTCACCCGCCGCGGCCAGGGCATCCGCTTCACGAACATGACCCGCCTTTCCGCGCTCATGCAGGAAGGCGCCACCCTCGTCCTCGACGAGCTCGACTTCTTCGACCCAAGCCTCGAAGTCGCCTGCCGCGCCCTCCAGTGGTGGTCCCGCGAGCTCGTCCAGGTCAACGCCTACCTGACCACGCAGGACGCCGCAGGGTTCGCCCTCCACTGGGACGACCACGACGTGGTCATCGTCCAAGTCGCCGGCGAGAAGTCCTGGGACGTGCGCGGCACCTCGCGGCCGGTCCCCATGTACCGGGACGCCGCCCCGAACAACACTCCGCCCGAGACCTCGATCTGGCAGGGCACCCTCCGCGCTGGCGACGTCATGCACATCCCGCGCGGCCACTGGCACCAAGCCACCCGCACCGACCAAGGCGACGGTTTCTCCCTGCACCTGACCTTCGGGTTCGTCAAGCGCACCGGCGTGAACTGGCTGACGTGGCTGACCGACCAATGCCGCCGCGACGAGGTGTTCCGCGCCGACCTCGACCGATGGGGCAGCCCCGGCGACCAGCAGCTCCAAGAGGGCAACCTCGCCGCCGCCCTGAGCAAGCTGGGCGAGGACTTCCCACCCTCAGCGTTCCTGGCCGCCCGTGAGCGCGAACGCCCCGCCGCCCGACACGTGCAGACCGTCGGCCTCTTCGGCGCGGCGACCGGTCTGGTCTGTGTTACCGACTTTGCCCCGCTCATCGAGACCGATGACGAGCAAGTCCGCATCACCGCCTCCGGTAAGACCATCACCCTGCACGCGAAGGCCGAGCCCGCGGTGCGGCTGATGCTGTCAGGGGAGCCTGCCGACATCGAGAAGGTGAGCATCGAAACCGGCATCGACAGCCAAGAACTCGCCGACATCCTGATCAGGGAGGGCCTGTGCGCGGAGCTGACCGACGAATTGTCCTCGGGCTTTACCGGGTGGCTCCGACCCGCGCGCTCCTCGAACACGCCCTGACAGCCGGGGTCACCGCCCTCGACACCGCCTTCAACTATGACCGCTATGCCAGCCACCGCGTCCTCGCCAAAACCGCCCGAGAACTCCTCGACCGGTTCGAAGTATCGACGAAGGTCGGCTACTTCCCCGGCGGGCACTCCCTCGAGCCGACGCGGCTGCGGGCGGCCGTCGAGCAGACGGCGGTCGAACTCGGCCGCACGCCGGACACGGTGTTCCTTCACAACCCCGAGCACGACCCAACCCGGTTGGTGGCGGCCTGCGAAGAGCTGGCTTCCTGCCGGGAGGCCGGCCTCTGCCGTGCCTGGGGGATCGCTACCTGGAACCCCATTCCGCTTCTCGCCGCCGCGCCGTCGGTCCCGGTGGTGCCGGACGCGGTCATGGTGCGTGCCGGGCTCACCGTACGCGGCGAGGTCCTGGACGCGGCCGAGCTGTTCACGGCTGAACTGGGGGCGGGCGACCGGTGGGGTATGGCACCCTTTGCGGGCAACCCGAACGATCCGATCTGGTCGAAAGTCGATCCCAGCATGTTCCTCGAACCCCGACAGCATGCGTCGCGGATCCAGGCCGGACTCGCCGCTGCGTTCGCCCTGCCTGCCGTCTCCCGGATCGCCGTGGGCACCTCAAGCCCGCAACACCTCGACGAACTCGCCGCCGCCGTCCGTTACACGGCCAGCGCCGGCGCCGTCGACGAGTACCGGAAGCTGCTGCGCGCCAGGGCTGAACGGTAAGGAAGGAGAACAGCATGCCGTCCACCCCCACCATGCATGACCTACAGACCGTGCCCCATGACGACATCCTTGCCGAGGCCGAGAAGCGCACTGGTCGGGTCCTGGATCGCGACCACGGCCACTACAGCCGGTTCAACGGCACCGCCGGATTCCCCACCAACACCGGTACCTGGGTCCGCCTTGCCTGGTGCCGGCCAGAACAGCTCAGCTCTGCGGCCTGGACCGGGATCGAGGCGTCCGTTGCCATCCAGGGCGTGCCTCGCCCGGAGTGGTACGCCGGCTCCCAGTGGTACGACCCCGGCCGTGGCGTGGTGTGGCGCGTGGACGAGATGAGCTGCGCCACCGCAACAGCCGTCTCCCCAGTCGGCACCGTCGACCATAACCCCGACCTCCCAGCGAGCTGGTGGGCGGAACTCAGTCACGCCATGTCCGCGCTGGCCGGCCACACCACCGATCGGGTGTGCGTTCGGCAGGAACACCTGTCGGCCCGCATCCGTGACGCCTACGGTGATGAGGTCGACACGACAGTCCCGGAATGGGCCTGCGCTCACGGTGACGTTGGATGGGCCAACGTCACCGCACCGACGTTCATGTTGCTGGACTGGGAGAGCTGGGGAAGCGCACCGGCTGGCTATGACGCCGCGTGCCTGTGGTCCGCTTCCCTGACTGTGCCAGCGCTTGCAAAGCGAGTGCTGGCCGAGTTCGCAGACGTCCTGGATACCCGGGCCGGGCACCTGTCTCGCCTAATGCTGTGCGCTAACGTCGAGCGCGCCCACCGCCGTTCGGGAAAGGAGACACCGATCACCGCCCCCGCAAGGGCTGCGTCCATGGAGTTGCTCAGCTCGCTCGCCTGAGCGCAGAGCGGAACATGACTACGGGGCCCGAATTGCTCGGCCCCTGATGGTTCCGGTCGTCATTTGTTCCTTGTCGAGACCGGTCAAGTGTGGGTAATTGCCAGGATATGGGCAGAGGCGTCGATGAGCGCATCGTGCGGTTCCGCAAGGCGTGCTGCGGCGAGGGCAGCGTCGTACATCGGCTTGCCCAGAAGATTGGTGTCGGCGTACTTCTCGATGGCTTTGACCGCCACCCAGCCCGGTCCTTCAACGCCATACAGGGTCGGGTCCGCGAAGCCCGCCTCGGTGACTTCCTCGCGAAGCTCCTCTGAGGTCTGAAAGTAGGCGACGGTGAAGCCTCGCTGTCCGGCATAGCGGCCCTTGGCAAGTGTGTCCCGGACTCCGTCCTGGACGGCGGGCTCGGTGATGCCGGTGGTGGCGATGTAGTCGAGGAGAGGCGAATATCGCGAGATCGCAGCCGCGGCGACGAGACCTCCTGGCCGGACCACGCGGGCGGCTTCGGTCAGGGCGGAGAGCCGATCGCCCTTGTCGTGGAGGTGGTAAAGGGGGCCAAGGAGCAGTACCGCGTCGTAGGTGCCGGCTGCGGCGGTGAGACGGCGGGCGTCGCCCAGCTCGGATGTCACTCCGTCGAGAGCGTCAGCTTGGCTGACGTGCTTGGGCACGGGATCCACGATGTGCACGGTGTATCCGTCTGCGGCGAGCCAGTGGGCGTGGGTGCCGGGACCGCCACCGACGTCCAACACGCGGGCCGGAGCGGGCGGAAGGTGGCGGCGGAGTAACTCGCGGGTGCGTTCCAGTTCCAGGGTGCCCGTGGCAGTGGTGTGCAGTCGCGCGGCCTCGTCGGAGTGGGTGTAGAAGTCGATGATCTCCTGGCGGACGGCAGGGTTGCTCGTCATCTTGGAATCCTCGTCCTGCGGGGTTGATGGTGCCCGGAAGGATAGGGGCCATGGCGGAGTGATCACTTTGAATTTCGGCAGCTCCGGCACCGGTGAGCCGGCCCTGCTGCCCCGCCCGCGGCTGGGCCGTCTTTCGCACCTCGGCTCATGACGGAACGGTCACGCGCCGCCACGTCGAGGGCCCGGATTCGTTGGACCCGGGCATGGAGCAGAAAACCGTTTCGCCTCCAGGGTACCGATGCGCGGGGCTGCCCTCGGCGCCCTGGATCGGGTCGGACACCCCGGTCTACGACGCCCTTGAGCGGCAGTGGCTCGCCGAGGGCCGGGAGGTGCCCCGGAGTCCTGGGCCACCTGTCGACGGCCGGCACCGGATCGCCGAGGACCTGTTCTCCCGGGCGTGAGCCCCGCAGCTCACGCAACTCCGGCGAGATCCCCACGGGATTTTGCAGGTAAGCGGCCTATTCCGGCAAATGGGCAAAAGGTCATGGCAGTTGGGTGAGCGCTGCCCGGGCTGTGCATACGGCTGCGTTCACGCGAGATGACACTGCCAGCAGGGCTCGTTGATCATCACTGCACGGCGCATACGTTCGCCCGGGCCCGGCCGCGGCCACTGCCGTGGCTGGCAGACCGCGCCGAGCTGGAGGTAGACCGCCCGTGGCGGCGAACGGAAACCCGACTGTCAGAAGACGTCGGCTGGGCGCGGAGCTGCGCTGGCTCCGCCTGGCCCGTGGCCTGACCGGTACGCAGGTGGCCGAACACCTGTTGATCTGCCAGCCCAAGGTCAGTCACTTGGAGAACGGCCGCCGCGCCATCAAGCCCCGTGATGTGCGGGACCTGTGCGCCCTTTTCGGGGTCACAGACCCGCAGGTCATCGACTCGTTGATGCGGATGGCCACGGAAGCGGACAGGCACGGCTGGTGGGTGGCCTGCGGCGAGGTCCCGTACGCCGTCTGCATCGGCCTGGAGACGGCAGCCGCATCTGTCCGCTCCTACGAGCCCCTGGTGATCCCCGGCCTGCTGCAAACGCCTGCCTACGCGGCCGCGGTCATCGCGGAAACGATCCCTCAAGCCGCGGCCGCACAGATCGCCGTGCGCCGTGAGGTCCGTCTGCGCCGTCAGTTCCGGACCCGCCACCCGGCACGGTGTTTCCGCCTCCGGGTGGTCCTGGATGAATCCGCACTGCGTCGCGTGGTCGGCAGCCCCGCCATCATGCGCGAACAGCTTGAACGCCTCAACTACCTCAGTACCCAGCCGTACATCACCGTGCAGGTGCTCCCGCACAGCGTGGGAGCGCATCCGGGCGTCTCGGGACAGTTCTCCATCGTCGACTTCGCGGACGCTCCCGGGTCGGGGACGGTATAGCTGGAGCGGTTGACCAGCGACCTCTATCTGGAGAAGCGATCCGAGGTGCGGCTCTTCAGCGCCATGTTCGACCTCCTTCAGGCCCAGGCACTGAACCCGGAGGGAACCCGCCACTTCATCAGCCGCGCCGCCAAGGAGTTCCTGCCGCCGGGGCGCTGTCCGGCCGGCCGTGACCGCCGCACCGGCCGCAGGTCACTGCGGCGCGTACAACTGCTCGCGCAGGTACAGCAGGGCCGCGGTGTCCGCGACGGCGGCCAGGTCGGTCAGGAGGGTGCGGATGGCCGCGTCGTTGCCGTCGCGGACTGCCCGCACGATCTGCTCGACGGTCTCGCGTACGGACGGCTCGATGCCTGCCGGACCGGCCGGGGCCCAACCAAGGCCGGCGGGTCCGGCAGGCTTGCCGGGCACGGCACCCGCCGGGGTGCCTGGCACTGCCGTCATCTCTTCCCCTAACGGATCGTCCCCGTTGCAGGTCACGACCCGCGCGAGGGCGGGCGGACCGCGCTACGATCACGCCCGGCACGCCGACGGTACTGGGGAGCCGGGAGGGCGGCCTGCACGGGGGTCAGGCACGTCCGCCGGCACCCCTGGTCCTCGGCGCGGCCTACCAGGCTTCAGTCCTCTTCTCCTGCCAGGACTCGGTCGGCCTCGTAGTGTGGGCAGGGCAGGCGGTGCCACGTCACTGTGAGGCGGTTTCCGGCCGCGGCGATGGTGCGGGCATGGCCGTCGGCCGGCCCCGCCGCACAGCTGGGGCACGCGAGCGTCTGTGTTTTGAGCTCGACCGGCTCACTGGTGTGAGGGTCGTGGTCGGCCGGGTCGGACCAACGTCCGAAGGGCCCGTCCTGGCCGGGCCGCGCTCCCAGGGCCGGCGCGCCCTTGGTGCGGTGACTGCCATAGATCATTCGTCTATTCTCCCCGCGGACTGGCCTGGAATGCCGCCGACAGCCTGTAAACCAGCGAGGTCTGTATGACGTCCCGGATCGCAGGATCATAGGCTGCCGGCATGGCGTCCACTCCTGTCTCTCCTGCCCAGGCGCTCGACACCGTGCTCGCCGGGAATCAGCGCTTCGTAGCCGGGGCCCCGCAGCACCCCAACCAGGACGCGGCCCGGCGGACCGAGCTCGCACCGGCCTAGAAGCCCTTCGCGGTGCTGCTCGGATGTTCCGACTCGAGGCTCGCCGCCGAGATCATCTTCGACCAGGGCCTCGGAGACCTGTTCGTCGTCCGCACCGCCGGCCACGTGATCGGGCCCGAAGTCCTGGGCAGCATCGAGTACGGCACGAGCGTGCTGGACTGCCGCCTCGTGGTGGTCCTGGGCCACGACTCCTGCGGCGCCGTCGCCGCAGCCAAGGCCGCCGTCGAGGACGGGCTGCCCGCCACCGGATACGTCCGCGACGTCGTCGAGCGCGTCACCCCCAGCGTCCTGGCCGCCCGCGCCGCCGGCCTCACCGCGGACAGCGACCTGATCGACACGCACATACAGCACACCGTGGACCTGCTCCTGGACCGCTCCCGCGTCCTGGCCGACCAGGTCGCCTCCGGCCACACCGGCGTCGTTGGGCTGGCCTACCAGCTCAGCGAAGGCAGCGCTCGGCTCCTCACCGCCCGCGGCATCCCCACACCGGCGTCCAGCGCACACGCCCGTTGATCACGCGCGGCGGCGGGGTGCTGGCGGCGGTCGGCGGCGAGGTGTACGTCGACGAATTGATCGACTAGTGGGCGGGGCACCTGCGCAGCGATCTGTCGGACCTGGCCTCGTGTAGCCCGGCTCCAGGCCCATCGTACGGAGTGGTAGGACGCTCGTCGGCGGATTGCTCCTGATGGGAGCGGCCTGCACTGATCCGAACTGTCGCGGAGTGGACCGATCGGCTTACGTTCGCCACTAGATGCGTGGCCCTGGCGCCCCGGGGCGTTTGAAGGGAGCGGAGGTGCACTGTCCCGGCGCCCCATGGCGGGACGCGTGTGAGTGATGGCTTCAACTCAGCTGCCTGGGTCGGGGCCATCGTCGTTCCCGCTCCCGGTCGAGGCGCGCGGGGGCGGGCCGCGACCGGGCCGGCCTTTCAGAAGCCCGCATCACCCTTGGATGAGGAAATGCGGGCCCGCCGGTACGGAAGGCGACCAGGCTTTCCGAGGGCGGGGGGTCAGCGGTCGCGCATGTCGTCGTCCGGGGTGTCGGCTTCGATCTTCTCCTTGCGGACCTCGCCGGTGACGGTCTCCTCGTCCGTCTGTTCCTCGGTGGTCAGGCGGACGCGCTCCACGGGGACGGCTTCGGTTTCCACGACGGGCCGTTCTTCGTGGAGGGTGACCTCGTGTTCGGCTTCGGCGATGTCCGGGCCTGCCATTGCGGCATCGCGGTTGGCGTCGGTGACGGGTTCGCGTTCGATGCGGACTTCTTGGTGGCGCACGGGGACGGTCTTTGGGACTTCTTCGGTCACCACGTACTTGCGCAGCCGGGCCCGGCCGACTTCCTGGCGTTCGGTGCCCACGTGCATCTGCTCTTCGGAGCGGGTCATCGCGTCACCGGAGGCGTCCATGCCTTCCCTGCTGTGTATGCCGCTGTCGTCGGTGCGGGCCCAGCCGCCGGTGCCGGGCTGGTTGGCCTGGGTCCAGGCGGCGTCCCAGTCGATGCCGTAGTGCTCGTAGAGGCGGTGTTCTTCGTCTTCGGAGAGGTGGCCGCCGGAGTCGACGTCGACGTTGGGCGCGTCCTTGATCTTGTCCTTGGCGAAGGGGACCTCAAGGTGGTCTTCGACCATGGTGGCGTCCTTGATGGGGACGAAGGACTCGTTCATGCCGAGCATGCCGGTCTTGATGCTGACCCATTCCGGCTGGCCGGTGGCGTCGTCGAGGAAAACGTGCTTGGCCTCGCCGAGCTTGTTCCCGTCGGAGTCGTAGACCGGGTGGTCGAGGACCGCGGGGATCTGGTCCTGGGTGATCATGCCCACTCCCTTTATATAGATACCTGCCTTTTTGGTCGTTTTGGCGCCTACCTCTCTGGCTTCCACGCAACCACTCAGACCCGGCAGCACGGTCGATGCATAAGGCCGGTGTGAGTGGACAGCCGCCGGGTATGACACGCACACCGAAACCCGATCATGGTGAAGACCGCGAGCGCACTGCCGGTGCCGGCGGGCGCGGCAGTGCGGGTCCCGATGAGGAGGTGAAGCAGCGGTCTCCGGATCAGCTCTCGGATATGCCCAAACGGTCCTGGATGGCAGTGCTGCGTGGCACGCTGAAGGAATTCAAGGACGATGAGCTTGCCGACCGCGCTGCCGCGCTGACGTATTACGGCGTCCTAGCCCTCTTCCCGGCCCTGCTGGTGCTGGTGTCGCTGCTGGGCATCGCGGGTAAATCGACCACCAAGCAGGTGCTGGACAACCTCCAGAAGCTCACTCCCGGCTCGGCGCGCGATGTGATCAGCAATGCCATCCAGCAGCTCCAGGGCAACGCCGGTATTGGCTCGCTCCTGGCGATCGTCGGCCTGGCCGTCGCGATCTGGTCCGCCTCCGGGTACATCGCCGCGTTCATCCGCACCTCCAACGCCGTTTACGACATGCCCGAGGGCCGCCCGGTGTGGAAGGTGCTGCCGCTGCGCCTGGCCCTCACTGTCGTGCTGATGATCCTGGCCGTCGTCAGCGCGCTGATCGTGGTCTTCACCGGCGGCCTGGCCCGCCAGGTCGGCACCGCGCTGGGGGTCGGTGACAGTGCGCTGACGGTGTGGTCGATCGCCAAGTGGCCGGTCCTGGTCCTCCTGGTCACGATCATGATCGCGATCTTGTACTGGGCTGCCCCGAACGCCAAGGGGCGCGGGTTCAAGTGGGTGACCCCGGGCAGTTTCCTGGCCCTGCTGATCTGGATGATCGCCTCGGCCGGTTTCGCGTTCTACGTCGCGAACTTCGCCTCTTACAACAAGACCTACGGCACCCTCGCCGGCGTGATCATCTTCCTGGTGTGGCTGTGGATCACCAACATCGCCATCCTTCTGGGGCTGGAGTTCGACGCGGAAATGGCCCGCCAGCGCGCCATCGCCGGCGGCCTCCCCAAGGACGAGGAGCCCTACGTCCAGCCGCGCGACACCCGTAAGTGGAGTGACGAGGAACGCCGCCGCATGGAGTAAGCACCGTCTGGGCGGCTGCTGCCGGGGAAGCAGCTCAGCATGAGGGTTGTGGCTTCCCTGCGTACGGGTGAGAACCGGCTGACCAAGCGCATGGCGTCCTGGGATTCGGCCTGGGCCCGTGGCCTGCTGCCGCCGATCGAAGACGCGGCCGAACACACGAAACTGTGGTGGGCGGCCGCCATCCTGATGGCGGCCGGGGGCGGATGGAGAGGCCGCCGGGCCGCCGGCGCGGGCATCGCGGGGATGGCGGTGGCGCAGCTGCTCTCCAACGGGGTCGCCAAGCAGCTCGTCGAGCGCCGCCGGCCGCCGAAGGAATGGTTCCCGCACCAGGAGGTGGAGGAGCGGCCCGACAGCTCCTCCTTCCCCTCCGGGCACACCGCCGCCGCTGTCGCCTTCACCGCCGCCGTCGCCCCGACCTGGCCGTGGGCGGGCGCCGCCTGCGCCGTGCCGACCGTTCTGGTGGCGATCGAACGTGTCCACGACGGCGCCCACTACCCCTCCGACGTCGCAGCGGGAGCCGCCATCGGCCTGGCCGCGGCCGCACTGGTGCGGGCCACACCGCGCCTGCTAATCCGCCAGCTGAGCTAAGGGATGTCCGGGCGGGTGGCCGAGCCGTTGCGGGGTAACCGCGCCACGGACAGCAGCGCGTACATTTCAAAGAGGAGGATCCGTCATGGCGGCTCGCTTCGAGGTCCGGCACCAGCCGGCCAAGGGGTATCACTTCGTTCTGATCGCAACCAACGGGCAGGTCATCGCGACCAGCGAGCACTACGAGACGCATCGCGCCTGCCTGAACGGCATCGACTCGGTCAAACGCAACGCCGACGCCCCCATCCAGGACACCACCGGGACCAACCAGGGCGGCTGAGCGGCGCGGCGCCGCCCGTGCGGCGTCGAGGGCCGCCATCGTGCAGCCATCACCGGTCAGTGCAGTAAGGCAGTACTTGGAGTACAGGGTGAAGACACAAAACGCCGATGATTCGGTGGGCGAACTGGTAACCCGCGCGTCGCAGCAGATCTCGGAGCTGGTGCGCGAGGAGATGCAGCTGGCCCGGGCGGAGATGACCGCGAAGGGCAAGCGGTTCGGGGTGGGCGGCGGCCTATTCGGCGGGGCCGGCCTCTTCGGTTTCCTGGCCGCGCAGGCCCTGACAGGGGCCGTGATCGCCGCCGTGGCGCTACTGCTTCCCCTGTGGGCCGCGGCCCTGATCGTCGCCGCCATGCTGGCAGCGGTCGCCGCCGTCATGGCCCTGGCCGGCAAGAAACAGATCGCCAAGGCCGGCCCGCCGGTTCCTGAGCAGACCACCGACAGCGTCAAGGCCGATGTGGCCGAGATCAAGGAGAAAACCCAGCGATGAGCGACAAGCCCCACGGCAGCGAGTCCGCCCCCACTCCCGAGGAGCTGCGCCAGCAGGTCGAGCACACCCGCGACGAACTCGGCCAGACCGTCGAGGCCCTGGCCGCCAAAGCCGACGTCAAGGCCCGAGCCCAGGAGCAGGCCGCCGCCGTCAAGGAGCAAGCCGCCGAGAAGGCCGCCCACCTAACCGACCAGGTCCGCGACAAAGTCGGACAGGCCACGCAGCTGGTGAAAGACAAGACACCTGACCCGATCCTCGACAAGGCGGCCGCGGGCGCGGCGCAGGTCCGTGACGCGGCGTCCCGTGCCGGGCAGCTTGCGGCGGACAAGACACCTGACCCCGTATGTGAGAAGGCCGGACAGGCTGTGAGCATGGCGCGGGCCAAGCGCACCCCGCTGCTCGCCGCGGCCGCCGCGCTCGTCGCCTTCCTGCTCATCCGTCGCAGTCGCCGGCGGTGCCGGTGAAGGCATCGAAGGTCGCCTACAAGCCGGTCGGCCTGGCACTGGGCGCGGCCAGCGGAATGCTCGCCGGCGCGGCGTTCAAGCAGGCGTGGAAGATGCTCGGGCACGACGATGACGCACCCGACGCCACCGACCAGAACCGCTCCTGGCAGGAGATTCTTCTCGCCGCAGCCCTCCAGGGCGCGATCTTCGCCGTCGTCAAGGCCGCCGTCGACCGAGGTGGCGCCACCACTGTCAGACGCCTGACGGGCACCTGGCCCGGCTGACGAGGCACAAGAGACGGTGCCGGCCTCTGCGGCCGGCGCCGTCGTCCCTGTAGACCATGAGTTGGGAGGCAATCCGTGGCCGCGCACCCAGGGCTCCACGCCCTCACCGCTGCCGCTCTGACCGGCGCCCTGATGGCAGCCCGATGGTGGACGCGTCGCCGCGCAGACAGCGCGGATCACGGGGCTAGCGCTGCGAGGGCACCCTGGCGCCGGACGCCGCCCTGTCCCACCGGCGCCCATACCGCTCACGCGCGTGTGGCAGAACTGCACGCTGCACTCCTCGACCCCGCCGCGGCGGAAAACAACATCCATTTCAAGCCGTAGCGAAGGGGCACCCCCATCCTCAGCCAGGGGCGTCCGCGGCGCCTGACTGGGTACACGCGCTCTCATGCACGGACAACATGCGCGTCCCACGAGCACTCTGTTCGGCCCGGCCTCCCACGACCAGACGCCTGCCCCCGAGCAGGACGGCGCCAGGCACTCCCGGCGTGGCAGGCTCACCGGCCGCCTGAGGCGCCGGATCCTCGCCTACCGGTCAATCGAGTTACTGTCCTCCCGCCTCCCCGGCGACAGCAGCCCGGGCGAGGAATGCCTGCTCCTGGTCCACATCCGCAAGGTCGTCGGCCAGGTCCACTACCGGATCTGCACCCACTGCGCCCAGGGCGTCATCACCGGCGTGGCTCTTGAGGAGCGTTTCCGCAATACCGGCCTAGGGACGCGTGCGCTGTCTCATCTGCGCTCGCGTCACCCGGGCGTGAGCTGGTGCAGCACCCTGAATCTGCGCGCCACACGCGATCTCCTGGGTCGCATGCGCGTCCCTACAACGACTGGGGCCGGCCTGTGCCCGCACACCCGGCAGCCGCATTTGCCTCGGGTGCCAGCCGCTCTCTGACCAGCAGCCCCAAACCACCATCTGCGCCCACATCCCACTGGTCTCCTACTACCAAGAGGATGCGGGCGCAGATGGTTTTGCCACCGCCCGGGGCCGACTCGATGTGCAGGTTGGTGGTGAGCTGGTTGCCCAGCAGCCATCCCCAGCCGCCCGATCCATCGGTGTGCGGCGCACGGGGGCCGGGCGGCAGGGGACTGGTGTCGGTCACTCGGATGTCGACGCTCTCGCCCTGGAGGGCCAGGTGGAGCGTGCAGGGGCCGTCGGTATGGCGGCTCCGACGAGCTCGCTCACCACCATGCACGAGCCAGGGGTCTTGGGGTGGCGGACTCCGACCACCGGGATGTCCCAGGAGAAATGCCGAATCGGGCAGCCACATGCGTGTAAGGCCCTCCGGCGGGCTCGTGACCGGCGAGCCGCCGGATCCCACGGTTACAGGTGGGACAGCGCGAACGCGGACAGGAATCCGACTACGGTCACCAGTCCCGTCAGCAGGTGCACCTTGCTGTACGCCTCGGGGATCATCGTGTCGGCGATCATCGCCAGGATCGCTCCGCCGGCCACTGCGGTGATCACGGCCATCGCCGCCTCGGAAGCCCCGCCCAGCAGCGCGTACCCGGCCAGAGCGGCCAGTCCGCTGATCACGGCGATACTTCCCCACAGCGTAAACACGTAGGTCCGGCTGCGTCCGGCACTCTTCATCCCGGCGGAACTGGCCAGACCCTCGGGAATGTTGCTGATGAACACCGCCCCCACCGTCGCGACTCCCAGATGGCCGCCGCCCAGCAGGCTCGTCCCGATCACCACGGACTCCGGGATCCCGTCGAGAAGCGCCCCCAACGCGATGGCGTTCCCCGACCCGGGCGCCTCCTCCTCGGAAGGCTGCTCTTCCCCGGAACGCTTGCGGTGCTGCGCACCGCGGCGTGCCAGCAGCGCGTTGGCGCCCGAGTAAACGGCCGCACCACCGACCGCGCCCGCCACCACCGGCCAGATTCCCGACCGTTCGTAGGCTTCGGCAATCAGCTCGAAGGAGACCGCTGCCATCAGTACGCCGCTGCCGAACGCCATCACCAGCGCGATCAGCCGTGGCGGGACACGTATCAGGGAGCCGATAGCCGCACCTACCAGCAGAGCCGCCCCCGCGAACAGGCCCCACCCTCCCGCCGTCAACGCACCACTCACAGCCGCTCCGCCTTCCTCGCCGACATATGCGCTGCTCCTACCCGGCAAAAGAGCACCGCAACGGGGCTACCCCTCCCGGGTGGGCGAAGGCGCGGGTACGGCCGCCGCGGGTGAGCTCCTTGCGTCGGAAGAGGGCGGGCCGGCACGTGGCTTGCAGACGCCCCCGACAGGTCGGGTCCTGATCGCTGGCACCTCCGCATTCGGCCGTGCCCAGCAGCCGGGACGTGTTTCCACCTCGAGCGCCACAATCCTGATCGAGGTCATCCCGGGCCAAGGGCCGGGTGGTGACAGCGTGGCGCCGGGTGAGTTACCGCTGGGACACCTCCCCGGGCCGTTCGGCACGTGACGCCGGTCAGCCCCGGGCGCATTTTCAGACGTGGTTGAAGGATGTATCGCGGCTGGTTACATCCTTCGGTGAGAACACGGCATCCCTGGCGCGACCAGTCGATTCGCGTATTCCACGGCCAGGACTGTGCCGCAGCACCGAGCCGAAAGGCAACCTACAGCGACCGCTCCGACACATGGTGCGATCGGAGTGTGGCCTGCAGAGGCGGCTCGCCCCGACGGCCGACAAGGCGTCGGGGCGGCAGTGCGCCCTGTTACCGCCTTGGGCCGACCCGCTCCGATCGCCAAGACTTCCACCGTTCCCGCAAGAACCCGCTCCATTGGAGACGCCCACCGGGCGCCGATGGACCCCGCGAAGGAGACGACTGTCAAGCTTGCCCGTTTCGCGACCATGACCGCTCTCGCCGCCGCCCTGGCCGGTGCGGCCGTCGCGCCGGCAGCAGCCCAGCAGAACAGCGCCACCACCACGCACCCCTACGCCTGCTCCAACCAGGGCGGCGGCCCGAGCCACACCGTCAACTGCTCCGGCCTGATCACGGTGAACAACGTGCTCAACGGCACCACCGTGAACATCGGCGACCTCAACGTCCTCAACGGTACCCAGCTCAACGACCTCCAGGTGGCCCTGGCCAACGTCGCCGACAACAACGTCAACGCCCCCGTCACCGTCCAGCTCCTGAACCTGGAGACCGCCGCGATCACCACGTACCTGACGAAGTTCGGCATCACCGTCCTTCCGGTCAACGTCGGCGTCTGCGCGGGCAGCATCTGCGTCTGATCGGCCCCGGACATCCCGGCAAGGCGCATCCCCCCTCAACCCGCCCTGCCGGGAGCCGACGCCCGCACCTCTGCGGCCGCCACGACCACCAAGTTGCGGCGGCCGCAGGCGTGTGCTCGGTTCATCCCCCCGTCCCGGTGTCACTCCGCGAGCCGCTCGTGCCAGGGGGCGTGGCCGCTGGCATCCTGGCGGGGCACGGCACCCCGAGGCGCGGGTCGGCTAAGCGCAGACAGGGCTGTCCTGCCCAGCGTCTGCGCTTCGCCGGAAGTCGCGGTCACTTACGGGGCGCACCGTCCCTGGCCGGCAGGCGATCCTGTAGAGCACGGAAGCCGCGTGGCGTATCAGAGCCCGGCCGGGCTCTGCGGCTCTCGCCGTCGGGCCGGTTTGGGTGCTGGTCTTCATCCCCTACCCGGCAGGGAGGCCGTCCTCATTCCCGGCAGAGACAGCTCGGCTGCTTCACGTCACTTCCGGGATCAAGAGCCGTCTTTCGTCGGTGAGGCCGGTTCCCCTGTTGGTCAGTTGAGGCCCAGGGTTCGGTCCGTACCGGTGAGGGTGAAGAGGCGGGCGACCATGGGCGCCTTGACGTCGGCCACCCTCAGGGGCACACCTCTGCGGGCGGCCTGATAGTGGGCGCTCAGCAGGGCATTGAGTCCGGAACAATCGCAGAATGTGGCTCCGGCCAGGCTCACGGTCACCTGGCGGGGACGGCTCTCCAGGCACATGGCCAGGGCGGTGGTCAGGCGGGGAGAACTGTCGGAGTCGATCTCCCCGGTGACGCGCAGGGTGGCGCACCCCTGGTGAAATTCGGTCCGGTGGTCCATCACCGTGCCGGGGCCGCTCATCTCGGTCCATCGACGACGCGGTGAGGGCTAGGAGTTGCGCGGTGACGGACCTCTTCATGGGCGGCCCCCATAGCCGCAGCGACGTGGCGACGGCCGCATTTCGAGGCGGCGACCATCCCGGTCTCCGGCGACAAAGCGACCGGGGTGTCCAGTTCGCTGCGCAACCGGGCCGGCATCGATAGCCGACGAGCGGGCTCCAGCGAAGCGAAGTCGTCACAGACCCCGGTCACCCGCCCGGTGAGCACTGTGATCTGTTCGAGTTCCATGACTGCACCCTTGCCGCCGCTCCCGCGCGGTGTCAACCACGCCTGTGAGGCTCCCGGCACTTGCTTTGGTACGCCGCGGGCATGCCGGCCATCAGGTGCGCGCGAGGCCGCCCTGGGTGTCGTCGCACAGGATGAGCACCCCCTGCGACTCGCAGCTCTTGCGGTAGGCGGACGGTCCTGGCTGCGCGAGAGAAGAGTCTGCGGCAACGCGCACCCGGACGCCTGGACGCCCACCCGCACGGCATCCAGCGGACCGCGGTTGATCGGGCTGTTGCACCGCGCGTGGGTCGGCCACGTGTAGGTGTGCCAGATGGACACGGTCGCTCTCGGCGGGACGTCCCGTACGCGTCGACTCGCCACCAAGAGGGTCAGTTTTGGTGAAGGCTTGCCAGCAGGTCACGCAGACGCGCCATGGCGTGTTCCGCGTCGGCGATCTCCTCGTTCGTGGGCGTGAGGGTGTTGCCGTGGGAAGCGTTGTCGTCGGGGTGCCACCGCATGGCGGGGGCGAGGGCGGCGGCGCACTGACCCAGAAACCAGTTCATCGGCGCGGGGCTCGTCGCGGTGGCTACGGCCAAGGCGGCAAGAGCTTCCCGTAGACGGTTCAGCCGACCGGTGAGCGGTGCGGCCGCCTGGTCCTGCGCCGGGTCGTTCAGCCAGTCCAGCTGAGCCAGCAGCTGCTTGGCGGTGGCCGCATCGGCATCGGTGGCCTTCCAGGTGCCTGTCTGGAGCCAATCTTCGGCCTGGATGACCGCCGCTTCGGTCGCCGCGCGCAAGCTCATGCGCACAGCGTACGGACGGGTGTGCTTTTGCGGGAGCACTACTGCGTTGCCCCGACGCCTCGGGGTAGCCCATCAGAGGAGTTCGCCGGGATCGAAGCGACGCCGCAGGCGCCGACGTCCGGCACGGGCCGTCGGCCGCTTGCGCCATAGCGGCGCGTCCCGGAAGTGGTGTGCTCCTTGATCATGGGGTGCGACGCTTGCTGCGGGCGAGTGGACGGACAGCGAAAGAGGCTTGTGAGGATATGGACGACGTGAACGCTCTGGCCGTGCCCGAGACAGTGGAGAGTCCCGCTCCGCGTGCCCAGCCCAGCGGCGGCCTGGCGCGCTGGATGTTGCGGCACCAAGTACAGCCGGTGGGGCCTGCGGCGGGTGAGGCGCATGCCGAGCCGCATGCCTGGTGGAAGGTGATGTGCCTGACCGGCGTGGACTACTTCTCCAGCCTGGCCTACGTGCCGGCGATCGCCGCGCTGGCGGCCGGAGCCGTCTCCCCTCTGGCGACCCTGCTGATCGTGGCGCTGACCCTGGTGGGCATGCTGCCGATGTACCGGCGCGTGGCGAAGGAGAGCCCACACGGGGCCGGGTCAGTGGCGATGCTGGAAGACCTGCTGCCGTTTTGGCGGGGTAAACTTTTTGTGCTGATCCTGCTTGGTTTCGTCGCCACCTCGTGGATCATCACCATCACCCTCTCCACCGCGGACGCCTCGGTCCATGTGGTGGAGAACCCCTTCTTCCCCGCCGCTCTGCACGGCCATGAGGTCGCCCTCACGGTGGCCTTGCTGCTGATCCTCGGCGGGGTGTTCCTCCTTGGGTTCAGCGAAGCCGTCAAGGTGGCCATCCCTTTGGTGGCCGTGTTTCTGGCGTTCAACGCCGTCACGATCATCGTCGCCCTGATCGACGTGTTCAGCACCCCGGCCGCCGTGTCCGCCTGGACGGACGCCCTCGCAGAAGGTGGCGGCGGCTTCGGTGACCTCGCAGGCCCCGCAGTGCTCGCCTTCCCGCTTCTCGTCCTGGGCCTGTCGGGCTTTGAGACCGGGGTGAGCATGATGCCCCTGGTGGCCGCCGACGGCACGGACGCCGAACAGCGCCTGCGCTCCCGCATCCGCAACACCCGCAGGCTCCTCACCGTCGCCGCGCTCATCATGAGCGTCTATCTGCTCGCCGCCAGCTTCGTGACCACCGTCCTCATCCCCCACGAGCAGTTCGAGCCCGGCGGCGCTGCCAACGGCCGCGCACTGGCCTGGCTCGCTCACGAGCACGTCGGGGAAGCGTTCGGCACCGCCTACGACATCAGCACCATCCTCATCCTGTGGTTCGCCGGTGCCTCCGCCATGGCCGGACTGATCAACATCGTGCCTCGCTACCTGCCCGGCTACGGCATGGCCCCCGAATGGGGACGCGCCGTGCGCCCGGTCGTCATCGTCTACACCGCCCTGTGCATCGTCATCACCATCGCCTTCAATGCCGACGTCGACAGGCAGGCCGGCGCCTACGCCACCGGCATCCTGGCCATGATGGTCTCCGGCGCGTTCGCCGTAACCGTCTCCGTCGTACGCCGCCGCCGGCGCGCCGCCGCGACCGGCTTCGCCGTCCTGACCGCGATCCTGCTCTACGCGCTGGTCACCAACATCATCGACAAGCCCGACGGCATCGCCATCTCCGGCATGTTCATCCTCGGCATCATCGCCGTCTCCCTCGTCTCGCGCGTCTCGCGCACCACCGAGCTGCGCGCCGACCGCATCGTCTTCGACCCTGCCGCCCGCCGCTTCCTCACCGACACCCTCGCGCACGACGGATCCATCAACATCATCACCAACCGCCGTCAGGCCGGCGACGAAGCCGAGTACTCGGGCAAGGAACAGGAGCAGCGCGGCACCAACCCCGTACCCGGCCAGGCCGACGTGCTGTTCCTGGAGATCGATGTGGTCGACCCCTCCGACTTCAGCGACACCCTCACTGTCCGCGGGGTCGAAGTCGACGGATACCGGATCCTTCGAGCGGAAGCGCCGGCCGCCCCCAACGCGATCGCGGCCATCCTCCTCGCCCTGCGCAACGCCACCGGCGTCAGGCCGCACTGTTACTTCGCCTGGGCCGAAGGGAGCCCATTGGTGCACATGTTCCGCTACTTCCTCCTCGGCCGGGGCGATACCGCTCCCGTCACCCGCGAGATCATCCGCAGTCACGAACCCGACCCCGAACGTCGCCCCGGCATCCACGTGGGCGGCTGACAGATCGCCGACTCCAATCGGTGACAACGGTGATCTTCCGAAAGGGAGGAGATGCGCGTCCTGACCAGCCCACCGTTTCGAACCCCACCGCCGCGTGCCGCGGCTAAGTGCGTCCGCCAGTAGGTGAGGCAGCTGGCCGCTATCGGCGGCGGTCCTACCGCGTGTGCACCTCGTTGGTGGCCTGGATCTGCCGCCAGGATCGAGGCTCCGTCAGGCGGTGGCCGGCGGACCGGAGAGCCGGGGCATCGGGCTCGGGCTTGGTGGCAGTGAACAGCCGAGTGTGCAGCAGCGCGCTGAGCGGCTTGCCCGAGATCCGCAGAGGTCGAACCGGCTGATCGCGAGAGTGGCGAGGTGGCTGGCCTGGAGCGGCGGTGCTGCACGGCTGCACGATCGAGGAGGGCGTGCTGGTCGGGGTGCGCGCCCTGGGCTCAACGGCGGGCGGTTGGGCGCTGGTTCGCTGAAGCGACCGGCGCGGTGGTGCCGCAGGGCATGCAGATCCCGCCCGGTTCGCTGGGGCGGGCGTCCCGGCCAAGGTCAGGTGCGAGCTGACGCAGGCGGGAGCGCCCGGGCATCAAAGCCAACTGCGATATCTACTGTTCGCCCAGGCGCACTCGGAGCTGTTCGAGGAGGGCGGCGAAGCGGATCTCGCGAGCGGACTCTTTGTGGGTCAGTGCCAGTAGGAGGGCGAAGACGATCCGGAGCCGTTCCAGGAGATGATCAGGAGAATGACGATGATCGCCAACGGGATGGCGACGAGCAGGGCGCACCCGATGGCACCGGGCAGGTTCTCCTTGCGAAGGCGCTGATCGAGCAGCTTGGCTTCGGGGGTGTCGTTCCGCCAGTGCGGCTGGAGCTTCGCGGTGCCGTCGGCGATCGCCCCGGCCACCCGGGCGACGTCCGCGGGGTGGTACATGCGCCATGTGAGCGGGCCCCAAGTGGAGGTCGATACACGATGGTTGTTGCGGACTCCGTTGGCCTTTGCGGTGGCGTCCAGACAGGTCGGCCGGATGGTCGGCCAGGCTCGGGCCAGCTGCCTCTCGGACAACCAGGCGACGTGCTCCGGTTCGGCTGCTGCCACGGGCACACCTACTCTCGGCTCGCAAGCAGTCTCTCTCCGCGCCGGCCGGATAGGCAACACCAGGGCGCAGATCTCACTGCTCGTCAGCGCGGTAGGACGGCTACAGGCGTTCCCACAGCTGGCGAACGTGTTCCTCCGCTCGGTGCACCACGGATTGCTCGGCCGAGACGGCCTGGGCGGCAGGTCGCTCCCGTACGCCTTCACCGACGGTCCGCTGGGGCAGCGCGCCGGCGGGTGGGGTGCGGCGCCAGGGGCTTCGTGCGCTGCTGGCGCCGTGCAGGCGCCGTGCGCGGAGTGGGGAAGTCACCCACCAGCGGGTGAGCAGAATGCCGCCGACGACGGCGGCGGCGAGGAGGGCGTGCGCGTCGCGGTGGCCCATGGCAGTCTCCTCAAGACGAAATCTTTCTACCCCTACGGTTACCTCGGGGTTGCTCTGTACATCGCGGCCGGGGTCCCGTCCCTTCCGCTCGCACCGTGCGCGTGGCTCCGGGGCAGGCAGATCCCCGGAGCCACGGCCATGCCCGCCTGGATGTCACTGCCCGGGCGGCCGCTGTGTGCCAGGCGCGGGAGTATGGCGTACTTCGTCGGCGGTGTCGCGGCTGACCTGGCGCAGTTCGTCGGCGGTCTCCTGGCCGGCGCTCTGCGCATGATCGGTGGTGGTGGCGACGGCTTCCTGAGCCGTGCTTTTCACCGATTCAACGGCTTGGGCGGCCGGCTCCTTGAGTTCCTCGCGGACCTCCTGGGCGGCCTGCATGGCCGTCTGCTTGACGGGCTCGAGGAGCTCATCGGAGTGTTCCCGCAGCTGCGCCCCCGCACGCTCCTCGGCCTCCGTGGTCGGCAGGAGGGCGGCTGCGAGCATGCCGGCGCCGAAAGCGATCAGTCCGGCGGCCAGCGGGCTGCCCTGGGTCTGCCGCTTGATCTGCGTGGGGGCCTGCTGGACGGTCTCCTGCACGGTGCCGCCGACATCCTTGGCCGTGTCGGTCACGCTGTCCGCCGCCTGGTGCAGGCGTCCCGAGGTGCCCTGCGCGGCGTCCTGTGCCGAGCCCATCACGCGCTCCTTCACTCCGCTGGCCCGGTGGCGCATCGAGTCGACCTTGCGCCGGGCCACCTTGCGGGGGGTCATCCTGTCCGCCAGGAGGTCTACGTTGCGCGCCAGGTGCTCGCGCCGGTACTCCACGTCGGTCCTCAGCTCGTCGGGTGTCGTGCCCATCGGGCGTCCTCCTTCAAGGTCTCCACGGTCTGTTCCGGCTTGAGGTTGACGGCCCGCAGGCGCTTGCGACCCGTCACGTACAGCACCGCCCCGACCACCGCCCACAGGGCTGTGACGATCAGAGCGGCCCAGGCAGGGTCCATCACGTTGGCGAGGGCGAAGACGACGGTGAGGCTGGCGAACAGCAGCACCACATGCCCGGCGTAACCGGCACCCCCCAGCATGCCGACCGCCTTGCCGGCCTTGGCGGACTCCTGCTTGATCTCGGCCTTCGCCAGCTCGATCTCATCCCGGACCAGCTGAGACAGATCCTGGCCGATCTCGCCGATGAGATCTCCGATCGACGGGTCGGAAGCCGCCGGCGGTGGCGCGACGGGCACCGCAGGTCCTTCGTGAGAGGAGAGGGCCATGCTCAGATCCCTTCCCCGGGCCGGGGTGAGCCACCGTGCGCGGTTGGCCTCGCGGGCGGGTAGACCGGCGGGGCCGGTGCCACGGGCGGGGTCCGGGACTGGTCATAGGGGCCGAGGGGGTCCTCATGACCTGCCGGAAGGCCGCTCCGGTCGGGACTGGCAAGCGGTGGCGCACCCGCCGTGCCCATGGCAGCACGCGGGTCTGCCGCAGCCGTGCTGCCGCGGTCACCGGAAACATCAGAGCCGGTATCGGACGAAGCGGCCGCGCTGACGCCCTTGCCGGCGCGAGCGACCACGAAACCGGCCAGAGCGGCACCCGCCAGGAAGACCCCGGGGCGGCGGCGGGCGAAGTTCTGCAGGTCGCTGACCAGCCCGTCGGGACCGCGCTTCTCCATGTGGGCGGCCACCTGGTGGCCGCTGTCGGCTATCTGACGGGCCACGCCCGCCATGGTGGAATCCGGCTTGCCGTTCTCACCCAGCTCACGCAGCTCTTGCGAAAGCCGACGCACGTTCTCCGCCAGCCGCTGTGTCTGGGTCTCGGCCTGCCCGGTCAGCTGCGTGCGCAGCTCCCCCACGAGATCCCGGGCCTGCGTGGTGGCCTCACCGACCACGTTGGCCGCCTGCTCCTTGGCCGTACCACCCACCTCGGCGGCCTTGCCGCCGACCAGCGCAGCGCTCTCGCCCGCCTTGTCCTGAACGGTGTGCGCTACCGCCGTCGCCTCGCCCTCGTCATGGCGGCTCGAATCCTGGAAGTCACTCAAGGCTCCTCCTGGTCAATCGATCGGATAACCGTTCCGGAGACGCGCCTGCCCACCTTTCGAGCAGCCACCCCTTAAGGACGGCAGCTGTGCCCGGGAAACAAATGGGGTCCTCGACGTGGGCGCTCTCCAGTCGCGGCCCGTACGAAAGGCTCCCGGCCAATGCGCGGAACGGCGCCCGCACGCTCACGTACGCGTACGCGGATGGCCGACCGCCTCGTGCGGGTACTGCGGCGCCTCGGGTGCAGGCGACAGCTCCTCCGTGCAGTGCGCGCAACGCCGTGCGAGCACGGGAACGGGGCTCAGGCACGCCGGACAGTCCTTCTTGTCCGCCTGCACATCCTGGTGCGGGGCGAACCGCTCGTGCAGCCTGTTGACCGGCAGGACGACGAGGAAGTAGAGCGCGGAGGCGATCAGCGCGAAGCTGATGGCCGCGTCGATGAAGGCGCCGTACGGGAACTCGGTTCCGGCGATCTTGAACGTCCGGGTGGTGAAATTGCCCCTCACCCCTGCGGCCAGGCCCACGAGCGGGGTGAGGAATGCCTTCACGAAACCGTTGACGACGGCGGTGAACGCGGCGCCGATCACGATGCCGACCGCCAGATCGACCACGTTCCCCCGCAGGATGAATCCTCGGAAGCCCTTCAAGCCCTTCACCAACATCACGCGTACTCCTCCTGGTCTCTGCTCCCGTCGAGGCGGAAAGCGGTCGGTGCGCACGAAGCCGCGCCTTCCCGCCCCACGCCGTCTCACCCGACACCCGAGGAGACTGCTTCTGCCGGAGCCGTTCACGACTGGAGCGCGCACCGCCTCACCTCTACCCGGGCAGGCCGGTGCGGCGTATCGATTCTGTGTGGGGGTGGTCGCTTCGACCCAACTCTCGCGCCCGGTGACGGAGGCGTTCTCGGGCAGCACGACTTATCTGTTACGTCGTATTACATCGGGCGGAGGGCCATGGCTCAGTAGACGAGGAGGAACCGAGACCAGTGGAGCGAGCTCGACGGCGCGAGGAGGGCTCCCCGCAGGAGCGCTGCTGGCTGGCGCGCCTCCCGGCTTACGGGCACGCTGCCGACACGGCCGATGGCGCCGACCAGGACCACGGCAGCGATCACGCAAAGCTGCCTCGAAGCCGCAAGGGATCCGGAGGACCGTGGATCACACGTACCCGAAGCGTGACGCATCCCCTCGGTCCAGCTCCGCTTTTGTTTGAATAAGCCGGCCCCCGGCGACGCGGCGCCGTACCGCTCGCCAGATATACATCCTGCCGACGGGGCATGCGGCTCCTCGGAGGTGGTTCATGTGCCCCAGTGGCGCGCGACGTTGAGAGACGTGGGGGCGCAGGCTCTGGAGACACTCAGGTATCTGCGGCGTGCAGGGCGGTCTGCGGGAAACGAACGTGATGACCTGCTGTTGATCGCGAAGAGCGGGGTCGCGGCGATGGCGGCATGGATGCTGGCCCACCACTTCCTCACGCCAGCGGTGGTCACCTTCGCTCCGTTCACCGCTCTGGTTGTACTCCAGACGACGCTGTACCGCTCCGTGCGCGACTGTGTCCAATACCTGCTGGCGATGACGGCCGGAGCTGTACTCGCGGCCGCGCTGGCAGCCACCGCAGGGCTTCACAGCTGGAGCTTCGGACTGCTTACTCTCGTTGCCCTGGCGCTCGGGCGCGTCAGGCGTCTCGGCGAGCACGGGACTCAGATTGCGATCGTCGGCATCTTCGCCTTCTCCTCCGGGCATGGCAGGATCGACTACATCGGCTATCTGGCCGTCTCCGTCGCCATCGGCGCGCTGTGCGGCCTCTTCACCCATGTCCTGCTCGCCCCGGCGCGGCATGTCCGTCACCGGCAGGAAGCGGTCGCTGAGCTCTACACCGGCATCCAGCGCCGCATCGATGACCTGGCCGACGCCTTCGGGGCGCGTAGCCCGGACGCCGATCAGGTGAAGCAGTGGCGGCGGGAGCTGCGGCAGTGGGTCGCGGAGGCGGACCGCATCGAGCGTTCTATTGACACGGAGACGGAGAACAGCCGCCTCAATCCCCGCCGGAGTTTTGACGGCGCCGAACAAGCCCTTCCCCGGGCCCGCAAAGCCGTCACAGCGGCCCAAAGGTGTCTGGGCCACCTCGGCTCGGTCACCCGCGCCCTCGGTCACGCTGTCGACAGTGGGCAATTGGAAGCCGTACCCGCCCCCTTCCGCTCCAGCTACGCTTCCTTGCTCCGCACCATGGCCGCCGCCATGGAGCACATCGGCCAGACTGGGCGCACCGAACCAGACAAGCTCGATGCGGCGCTCGATGACGCAGCCGCTGAGCTCGACCGTGCCCAACAACAGACTCTGACCACCACCCCAGAATCCGAGCCGGCTGTCGTGACCTTGCAGGGCACGCTCCTCACCGACGCCGCGCGTCTTATGGCGGAACTCCGCGAAGGTCACGAAGAGCTGAGCCCGACAGGCTGAACGCTTGTGTGACGTAACTGGTGTGCGACTGCGGCCGACTCCGAATCTGTCTACCTCGTGGTGGCGATGTCGTGCCGCATGACCGCCTTGAGGCGCTCTCGGAGCTCGCCGATCTCTGCTTTCAAGCTCCCGACGGCCAATTCGTCCCGAGGGTCTGCGGTCTCCACGTAGCGCCGGCTGTCCCGCAACGCGCGGAGGACAGCGTCCGTGGCATCCGAAACCGGGGCGGGTGCAAGGACGTTGATCCGGTGCCGCACCGCCCCCAGCTCATGTGCGGTGAAGGCCGTCTGCACGGCGGCTGGGCGTTCGTGCGCCGACGTGGTGCTAAGCACGGTGAGGAGTGCCTGTCCGGTGTTCTCCAGCGCCGAGAGGTACTCCGTGTAGAGGGCAACGCGCTGCTCCCTCGTCCGGGCTCGTTCCTCGCGTTGCCAGCGCCGTTGGTCGTTCATGGCTGATGCGCCGTCGCCCAGCAGAACCCCCAGGAGGGCGAACAGTGGCGCTAACCAAGTCATGGCCCTTGGGTACCCCACGCTGAGCGGCGGAACGCATCAGTCGGACGGCAATTGGGGACCTCTGCCCGAGGGTCAGCATTCGAGAGCGACTTAGGGGAGGCAGCAGCCAGCAACGAGGTTCAGCGGGCGCGGCCATGTCGTTGGGGAAGAGGAACCGGGAGCCGGGGGAGGGGAGGCGAGCGCCGCGAGGTAGAAGAATGCGGCGAGGTGGAGTGGACCGCGATGGAGGTCAGTTGGGCGAGGAGGGCCTGAGGCACCCCCGGCGAAAGTCGGATTGACCAAGCGGGCCTGTTCGCGTCGTCACCGCCGAAGACGGTCCATCGGTCGCCAACCGCATGCGGTTGGTGCTCGAAGGTGAGACTGCGGTCCGGGGCCTGCCAGGTCGTACGGGCAGGGTGGCTCGCGGCTGCCCATCCGGCCTCGTGCAGAGGAACGTGCGGCTCGGCTGGTTCCGCCGAGAGCGGGTCGTCGAGGTGGTCGGTGATCGCCCGGATGAATGGGACGGGGGTCCCGGCGGTGATGGTGGCTCGCCAGAGCCTCTCGCCGACGGGTCCGTCGTACTCGGCGATCGTCCAGGCTGTGTCGGTCCGGTGACGGGCCTCGTGGTCGAATTCTGCCCGTACGGTGAGGCTCTCGTGTGAGGCGATGGTCGTCTCGTCGCTCCAGGTACGGTATTTGGACCACTGCGGCTTGGAGTCGAAGAGGTGGTCGAGGAACTCCTCGTGCTCCCCGGGACCGGCAGTCATCGGCGGGGTCGCCAGGGCTGTGGGTGCCATCGGTGTCGCCCTGCCGCAGAGGGCCTGGTGGACGCTCTGTTCGAGTTCGGTTGGCGGGGCGGGGCCCCGGCGCACAGCCACGTTGTACTGGTTGTGAAAGTCCGCGAGGGCCTCCGCTTCGTCCTCGAACGTCAGGGATACCTGCCGGAGGTGGTCTTCGCCGTGCAGGTGAACATGGCGCCGTACGCCGGTGGCGTACGTTCCCACCGCGACGGTGGTGTGGCCGTCGTTCGCATGGAGGTGGATGGTCAGCCGACCGGTTGCGATGTCGTCGTGGATGCGCTGGGCATCGGCGCTGACCTGCCGGATCTCTTCACGGGAGCACCACGGCATGGGGTAGTCGGCCCACGTCCACTCGGTGTCGATCTCCTCCTGGAGCGCCGGAGCGATGTCCACAGTGAAGCCGTATGCGGCCAGCTCGTTGGCTGCCTGGGCGGCGTAGTAAGGCTCCTCTCGGTCTATCCGGGCAAGCACCATCGTGTCCGGTCCGGTGCTGCGGAAGCCGAGGTCGTGCAGGTGTGAGCGGGCGGCGTCGCCCGTGGGGCCGGAGGGCGTGGCGAGAACGCCGGGATGGTGGTCGGGGTGAAGGGTGAAGGTGACGTGGGCGTCGGCGGGGGCGTACGGCATGCGGGGCCTTCGTGTGGAGTGGGAGGTGGTAGGAGGTCGGGGAGTGCGAGAGGGCCTTACCGGGCGGGTCGTGCAGGGTGGCGCACGGCTGGGCCGGCCCGTGCGGCCGGTTGGTAGAGCGGTGAGGTCTGGACGGTCCCGGGAGCAGCGGCGCGTGCTCCTGAGCCTGGGTTTCCAACGGCCTGGTGCCAGCGGGCCCGGACGGAGGACAGTACGGCGAGCGCCCGCCGGCTGCCGGTGGCCAGCTGATGGACCGTGGTGGCTTCGTCCGCGGTGAGAGCTTCGATCCGGGCGGCGACATCCTCGGCTTGGCGCAGGAGCGCGCGCTGGAGGATCTTCTGCCCCCAGTGCTCGGGTGCCCCCGCGGGGTGGGAGACCGCGTCGAGGACCTCGGCAGGACCGAACCCGTCGTGGAGGAGACCCCGCTGCTGTGCGTCCCACAGCACGGTTATCGGGTCCACGGGTGCACCACGGCGGGCCAGGCCGGCGAGGCAGGCGAAGAGGGCGGCGTGTATCGGAGTGGTGAGGTCGGTCTCGTGCAGCCACCGCATCCGAGTCAGGGCCTCGGGGTGGGCGGTGGCCGCGGCCAGCAGCATCCGCTCCTCGTCCCCCGCCTCGACTGATGTCTGGGCCGCTGCTGTGGGCGCAGCCGGGGTCCGGGGTATTGAGCCGGGGTGGGAAGGGAAGGCGATTGCCAATTCGTCGAGGTAGACGGCGAGCTGGTCGGCCCGGGTGAGGACCGTGCGGGCCGGATCGGGCCCCGGCGTGCGGGCGGCCTGGGCGAGGAGACCGGCATGCCGGCGCAGAACGCGGCGGGCGTGCCCGGAACGGACCATCTGCGCGTAAGCAGGAGCGTGGGCGTCGGTGGGGCAGACGCTGATGAGGGTGTGCAGGTAGGAGGCCGTCAGGGCTCGGGCCTGGGGCTGGGCCATGTCGAGGAGCTGGTTCGGCCACACGGGGCTGGTGCGGTGGACCTCGGGCGCGGGCGGGGACACCGTGCGCATCGCCGCGAACAGGGCGCTGTGCGCGGTGTTCGCGAAGTGCTCGGGCTCGAGCGGCCCGATGGTCTTGAGCCGCTCGGGCGCCAGGAGCAGGGCACCCAGCAGGGCCTGTTCGGCATAGTGGACCACCGGCGGCGGCGCCGGGTACTGCAGGACATCCTCGTCGGCTTCGGTACGGGTGGCGTCGGACATCATGCCGCCAGGACGAAGTCGTCTCGGCTGAGGACGCGTTCGACGTGCGGTGCGATCAAGTGGGCAGCGAGCAACGGGGGAACGGCGTTCCCGATCTGGGAGAAGCGCTGCCCTTTGTTGCCCTGCCAGGGGTATGCAGGCGGGAAGGACTGCAGGATCCCGGCCTCCTCGGCGGTAATACGGATCGCCGGCGGCGCCGTCTCCGTGGGGCCTGTGGTGGTCCAGACGCATTCGTTGGCGCGGTTGCCGAAGAACAGGGTGGCGGCCGGTTCGGTCACAGACCGGATGGCCGCGTTGGCCTGGCTGTTGCTGCGCAGGACCCAGTCCCGTCCGCCCCCGCACCGCGGTGTCCGCGGAGATTCCTCCGTGCAGTTGCACGGAAGCTCGGCTTTGGGGTTCCGGTCGCGGAGCGGGGGGTTCTTCCACGCGCCGCGGTCGCGTGCGTCGGTGAGGGTCTTGCGGGAGCCTGAGGGGAAAGGCTCCGGTCCGCCCCCGGGACCGCCGCCGGCGCACACGGTGGGGACGGGCCCGTCGGTGCGTCCCCAGCCGAGGGCCTCGGCCATGGACACCCACGTCCGGCGGCCGGGCCCGAAGAAGGTCTCCGGCTCGCTGAACTTGGCGTGGGTCGGCTCGGGAGGGGCTGCTGTACGGATACGGGAGGCGATCAGGATCGCCCGCCGCCTGGTCTGCGGCACGCCGTAGTCGGCGGCGTTGAGGATGCCACTCCAGGTCGAGAACCCCCAGGAGCGGAGCACGGCGGCGTACTGCTTCCACAGGGGCGCGACATCGGGGACCTCCTCCATCAGGACCCATTCCGGCTCGCCCGCCTGGTGCAGGGCGTGGAGGTAGCGCATCGGCTCGGCGGCCAGCAGCGACCGCTGGTCCTGGCAGGCGGTGAGCAGCTGTTCGCGGGTGTCCCGTCCGGCGGCCAGGTCCGCCACGGCCTGGTGGACGAGCGGCTGGTCGATCAGGCCGAGCCGCTTGCCGGCCATGCTCCACGCCTGGCAGGGCGGGCTCGCTATCAGCCCGCGAGTCCGGCCCACGAAGGGCCGAACGGGGTAGAGCGCGACGTCGGTGCGGATGGTGGTCTGCCTGGCTGCCGCGCGGGTCCTGCAGGCCCATTCGTCCCACTCCAGCCCGACGTCGCGTACGCCCAGGACGTGCAGGGCGTGTCCCCAGCCGCCCGGGCCGGCGAAAAGGTCCACGATGAGGTCGTTCATACGGCCAGCCCGAAGTCGTCGCGGACCGGCTCGGGCTGTTCGCCCCGGCAGGCCCACGGCGAGCAGCCGTCCACGACCCCGGCTTCGAGGTCCTCGGTATCGGGTGCGCCGGTCTCCTGCTGGAGGGCAGCCCATTCCGCGGCGGTGACATGGTCGATCGGCGCGTCGGAGAGCGGCACCCGGGAGCGGTGCAGATAAGCGTGGCCGAGCAGCGGGTGTCCGGTGGCGTTCGCGCGGGCATTGCCCTGACGGATGGCTGCATCGAATTCGACCACATCGGCCCACTCGCTGGGGGATGTGTCTCTGATATTCCGCCATTGCGCATTTCCATGAAATGGACATCCGAGGCAGCTCGACTTGGGAGTGTCAGCCAACCCGAGGCGCTCCAGGTAGCGGACGCAGTCCGCGCGTGACCAGCCGATGTCGATCAGCGGGTGTGCGTTGTGCATGTACTGGACGCCGGAGTCCCTGGCCCGATGGAATTCGTCCGTGCTGATGCCTACCCACTGCTCGACGAAAACGCCCTTCGGAACCCTCGACGGATAGGGATATCCGAGTATTTCACGGACTTTCTTCTTGATCGGCCTTATTTTATATTCCCCGGTGCATTGCCGCCGGGTCATGCCTTGTTTTCCGTCCTGATTCAGGATGTAAAGGGGCATGGACGCGAATCGGTGATTCGGGTCCAGGGCGTCGTTGCGGATGTTCCCTGACGACACGCGGAGGATGGGTATTCCGGCCGGAGCGGCGATTTCCCGTTCGAGGCGGTCGAGGTGCTCGTACACCTTCTTCGGCTCCCAGCCGGTGTCGGCGAAGACCGCGATGTCGATCTTGGGGAGTGTGCCATCCGCGGACAGGCAGAGCAGGGCTGAGCTTTGGACGCCAGCCCCGAGCGAAAGTGCGCGCAGGGCCGGACGGATCGCGGTGTCCTGAGCGGCGGGGGCCGGCCGGTGGGGTGTGGTGGAGGTCGTGGCGGTGATGGTGGGTCCTTGCAGGTGGTGCCGCCCTGGGGCAGGGCGTCGTTCATGGGCGGGCAGGCGGATGGTCCCGATCAGCGGCTTCCGGGCCCGTCGTGGTGGTCACCAGGGGCATGGCGGCTGCGGCTGCGGACGCAGGGGCGGGGAGGCTCTGCAGGGTGCCGGGGCTTCGGGAGCAGCAGAGTCCGGGCGAGGTTGCGGCACCCGGGTGTCACGGTTCGAGGCGAGGTGCGTGGCTCAGATCCGTGACCGGCCCGGCACTGCGGCAGCCGGGGCTGGGAGGGGGAGGGCCGGCAACGGTGCCGGGGATGCGGCCGCCGGCTCGAAGGCCGGGGCCAGCTGGTGCAGTTCGCTGGACAAGTGCTGGGCGAGCGCCTGACTGGTGACAAGCCGGGCAGTCACCGTGTCCGGCAGCTGTTGCCAGCGGGCCTGGTGGCGGGCCCGCTCGATGAGTGCGGCAGCGGCCTCCAGCTGGGTGGCGACCTGGTCGAGCACGAGGTTCTGGTCGGCGTCGTGCCCGGCGGCCTGGAGCAGCTCGTCCAGCGCGCCGGGAATTGGCGGGCGTTCGAGCGGAAGTCCATACAGTTGGGCGTGGAGGAAGTTGGCGAGGCCGAGCACGGATCCGCCGGAGGAGCGGCTTCCGTAGCGGGCTTCCGCGCCGCGCAGCAGGCCGAAGCTGACGGTCACGACGTGGGGCGGGGCCGGCGGGTTGGTGGAGATACGGGACGCGAGGGCGCGGGCGATGTCGGCCGGAGTGGGTGTGCCGGTCTTCTCGTTCGGGGACGTGGGATCTCCTGCAGGGGTGGGGAGCAAGCGAGCGCGGGCCTCGGCCCTGGGCGACCGAGAGCGTCAGCGGCTGCGCTGCGGGCTGGGCTGGGAGGGCAGGGCGGCGAGGGCGTGCACGATGTGCGGGCCGAGGGCTGAGCCGTGCATGGGGGTGATCCGGGCTGAGTACCGGGCGAGGTAGGGAACGTCGGCGAAGGTGCGTTCCACCGGATCGGTGCTGGCCAGGTGCGTGAGGAACTGCCGCACGAGGATGTCGGGCACGTCCCCCTCGAACGAGGCGAACCAGTGGGTGTCGAAACCGTCGTGCACCGAGGACTCCACGAGCCAGGGCTGCTCAGTGTCCGGCCGGTGGTGCAGGGTGCAGTGGCCGTCCGCGGAGGTGACCGATGGCCCGTCCGCCGTCCAGCCGTTGATCGAGGTGATCTCGGCTATGGAGCGGGTCTCCAGCGGGATTTGCTCGGAGTGTCGGGTGTCTCCGAGGAGCTGGGGCAAGGACTGGGTGACGGCGGCAAGTGCTTCCAGGGGTGTCTGCCGACCGGCGGTGATCTTCCAGTACGGCTCGTGGTGGCTGATCGTCCACCACGGCTCGTCGAAGCCACTCGGGGTGAAGTCGACGAACGTGGAGCCGTCGGGGCAGTCCACGGTGACCCGCCCGCTGGCGGGGCGATGGTTGTGCGTCCAATCGAACAGGTGGATAAGCGGTCCGAGGACGTCGGCGATGCGGTCGCCCCTGCCCGCCAGGTGACGCGGGGAGACCAGGACGCGGTCCTGCTCGTCGGGCTGCTTCACGGCGTCACCTCGTGCGGGCGGTGCTGGAAGTGGATGCGGGGGACGGGGAGGCAGCCGCGGAGGCAGGGGCCTGGCCGGTCTGGCGCTGTGCCGGGGCGCTGTGGAGTTCGATGCCTCCGGCGATGTAGTGGCAGGAGATCGAGGCCAGTTCGATCTGGTGGGCAGCGTCGTGCAGGTGCTCTTCCATGCGGGGTAGGGCTTGGTCGCAGACGGCCTTCCATACGGTGTTGTCGGCCGGGTTCGGGACGTTGCCCTGGGTCTTGCCGGGGTGGGCGTTCTCGCCGATGGCGAAGCCGAGTTCCGCGGCGGCGTCCGTGACTGAGGCGAGTGCCGAGGCCAGCGTGTTGAGGGACTGCCGCGATCCCGTGTTGTTGGTGAACGCGGTGCTGGTGCTCATGGCGGTCAGCTCGTCCATCAGCGTTTCGGCGAGGCTGAATGTGGAGCGCAGGAGGGGGCCGAGCTGCAGCTGGGCGCCGAGGCCGGGTTCGAGCTTGGTGTCTCGGATACGGGCATGGTGCTGTTCGAGGGCGCGGGCCGCGGCCCGGAGCGTTTTGGCGTAGTCGAGGGGCGTGGGGTGGGCCAAGGCGGGCCTTCCTGGTGGGGCGAAACGGGGGTATCAGCGGCGCCTGAGGGCGGCAGACGGGGCCGGGGCGGAGGCCGCTGGCGCTGCCGGCCTCGTGATCACGGGCGGTCTTGGCGCGCTGCGCCGCGGTTGGAGACCCGCGGCGAGGAGGGCGTGAACGCCGGCGGGTGTGACACGAAGGCCGTAGTGGCCCGGCTGCTTCGGAAGCGGAGTGAGGGTGAGCAGGTCCCGAGAGGCCAGTGCGTCGACCGTGGCGGTCCGTACGGACACGTACGCGACGAGGGGGGCCACGACTTCCCTCAGGCCCGGGCCGGTTTCCCGTAGGACACCGTCACCCCGGGCCAGGGAGGCGAGCGCCTTCCGCTGGGCTTCGCTGATCTTGACGGCGTCCTCGCCTGGGCCGAGCTCTTGCCGGGCCGCGCGGTCCTGGGCGTGGAGGTAGCCCTCGTGGCGCAGCAGGGCGTTGCCGACGCGCTGTACTGCCGAGGGGGTTCCGGTCAGGTGGGTGGCAGCCTGTTCCAGGAAGAGGTTCGCTGAGGCGGTGTCGCCGTGGGCGAGTGCGGAGATCGTGTCTGCGGTGCGTACCGCGGCGAGCGAGGTCGCCTCGGCGAGATTGCGCAGGACGGAGATGGCCTCCCGGCCGTCGACCGTGGTCGTCGCGTGGCTCAGCGCGACCGTGGCGAGCAGCTGGCCGGCGACCAGTGACGTCTGCCGCAGCGCGCCCCCGAACCGGACCGTCTCCTGCAATCGGTCCGGCCCCGCGCCGCGTCGCTGCTGGAGGTCATCGAGCCGGTACGCGTTGGCGAGCAGGCGCTGGGTGAAGGTGAACAACTCGTTTTCAAGAGGGAGTTCATTGTTCAGCGGGTGCCTCCTGGTGGTGCGGTAGTGGACGGCGATGTTGATCTGCCGCAATGCGGGTGGGGTCCTTCGGTGGGGTGGTCGGCGGGTGCGGATGATGCTGCGGCCGGTGAGGCATCAGGGGCTTGCCACAGAGCGCGGGCGATGTGCTCGGTGCCGCGCGGTGTCCGGGGCCGGGAGGGTGTGTGCCAGCCGGGCCGGGGCGGGCGGCGGCCGATCACCTGCCATCCGGCTCCGCGCAGGGAGGCACCGGACTCGCCGTCCTGGGTGTAGGTGATCAGCCTTCGGTATCCGAGGGCCTTCGCCGCCCGCCAGGCGGCGCCGTAGAGCATCGAGTTGGCGTTGTGTGCGCCGTCGGTGCAGGTGCGCGTGACTTCCAGGGTGTGGCCGTCGTCGAGGTGCCGGGCGACTGGGCGGCCGACGGTCGCGACCGCACGGAGAGTGCCTTCCTCGTCGGCGGCGCCTACGGCGAACACCTGGCCGGCGGGCGGCGGGTGGTGGCGGTGCCAGGCGGCGACGAAGGCTTTCGCGTCGCGGGACCGGACCGGCACCAGATGCAGCCGCGGCCCGCTCATGCGGCGGTCCCGAAGTCGGACTGGGCCGGTGCGATCTTGGCGATGGCCCGGGCGGTGATGGCGTCAGAGGCGGCTTTGGATGCGGCGGCCAGCTCGCCGGCGCCCGGTTCGAGGTACCAGGGGCGCAGGTCGAGCATGGCGGCGCGCAGGCCGGTCGCGAAGAGCAGGGCAGTGCCCTTGGGCAGGGCACGGATCCGGTCCGCAGGCAGGATCCGCTCCTGCCGCATGCTGATCGAGGTGGACTTGCCCGACTCGGAGATTGAGGTGGACTTCGTCTCTACGTCGTGGTCGCCGATCAGCCTGGACAGCTTGTCCGCGAAATCCGGGTCGTCGATACCGGAACCGATGACCTTGATCGTCGCCGCCGACCACATGGCGTCCATGCCCGCGTCGCCCCACACCTTCTGGCCCTGCCGGTAGGACTGCAAGATCGTTATCGGGATGATCCCGCGCGAGCCCAGGTGCGAGTACAGGTCCGGGAGGTCGCTGATCTTGCACACGTTTGCGGCTTCGTCAAGGATCGCGAGCATGGGCGGGTCGAGGCGTCCACCGCTACGTTCGGCCCGGGCGGTCGCGGCCCGCATCACCGAGTCGGCGCACGCTGCGATGAGCGCGGAGGCGCCGCCGCCGCCGTCCTTGGAGAGCAGGAACAGCGTGTCGGTGGAGGCCACGAACTCGGCCGGGCGGAACTCCGGTACGTCCTTCTGCGGGGTCACCCAGGCAGCGATGTCGGCGCTGAGCAGGGCAGACGCGTACTGCCGTGCGGTCTCATAGATGCCGTCCCGGGTCTCCGGCGGGCCTTCGACCGTGCCCTTCAACTGGGCTGCGACGGAGGTGAATCCGTGGTCACGCAGGATATCGAGCGGTCGCCGGTCGGCGGGGAACGCCAGCCACTGCATCACGTCAGTGATCGGGCGGTCGTCGAGGGCCGCGGCCAGGAAGAGCTGGCTCAGGATGTTGCTGCCGGCCTTGGACCAGAAGTCGCCCTGCTGGGAGGCGTCCACGGACGCGGCGAGGAAGTGGCCGGCGAGCCGGTTCGCGCCCTCCAGGGACTTGGCGTCCGCAAGGGGGTTCCACCACATGGTCCGGGGTGCGTGGGCGATCTGCTGGGGATCCATAGACCACACCCGCCCCACCCGGCTGCGGGCGTCGAAGCAGGTCGTATAGGCGTCACCGGCGGCCTTGTTGCTGGTCAGGAGTACGGCGCCGGGCGCGGCCAGGATGGAGGGGATCGCCAGCGAGGTGGTCTTCCCGGAGCGCGGTGCCATGATCGCCACCGCGACGTCCTCGTACCCCATGCGGACTTCGGTGCGGCTTCCTTGAAGGTTGCCGAGGAGGACTCCGGTGTCGGAGGCCGCGATGCGGTCGGCGTCCTTCAGGCTGGGGCGCAGACTGCGGGCCTTGGCGGTGATCGCGTTGGCCAGGAGCGGCTCGATGTCCCGGGCCTTCGCGGTGCCCTTCACCCGGCGCTTGTTCTTCCCGCCGAAGGTGCCCTTGTGGCGGCTCCACCACACGCCGCCGACGGCGGCTAGGACGATCAGGGCGAGTACGGGAAGTATCCGGGCACCCAGGAGCAGGGACGTTTCTCCCAGACCGGGCCAGAGCTGGTCGGGGCGTATGAGGGCGTCGGCAGGCCGGTAGGCGGCCCAGGTGTTGCCGGTGGCCAGGGCGGTGAGGTTCCCGCTGAGCCAGGCGAGGTGGGCGAGGGGGATGGCGACGGCGAACAGGCCCAGGAGGACCTTGAAGGCTATGTCGTAGCCGTCGGATGAGGAGGGGTTGGGCTGGGACAAGGGCGGCGCTGTTCCGTGAAGGGGCGGGGGCGGGAAGGAGGGAGAGGCTCAGCGGGTGCGGCGCGGCAGCGGCCGGCCAGGCGGCTGGGGAGGCAGGGGCTGCCCGGTGCGGTGGGCGGTGAGGCGGTTGATTCGGGCCCACAGGGCGTCCTCGGCCTGCTGGGCGGGAACGCGTTCGCGGGCGATGCCGACGCTGTAGCGCAGGAAGGCGGCCATCTCCTTCTCGTCGCGCAGCAGCGGTTCCGGGGAGGCGAGGCCGGCGAGGACCGCGGCGACCAGATGGGGCGGGGTGTGGTCGGAGAAGTACGCCCGCCAGACCGGCCGGTCGCTCGGCTCGGAGGCCCAGGGACTGTCGAAGGCGGTGACCTTGATATGCACGGCGCCCAGGGGGTGGCGTGAGACGGTGACGAACTCGTCGGGTGAGTCGACGCGGTGTTCCAGGACGGAGCGGTGCCATCCGGCCTGTTCCAGGACTTGGAGCGGGTCCGCCGGGCTGTTCGCGGCGGGGTTGGCGGTGAGGGCATCGGTGGCGGTGGCGACGATCTCGGCGGGAGTACGAGCGTCGAAGCGCATGGTCCACGCTTTCCCGTCGTTGTCGGCCCCGGTGTGGCGCAGGGTCCACCAGTGATCGTCCGGGCTCGGGTTGAGCAGCAGCTCGGTCTGGTGGTCGCGGCGGGTCAGCCGTACGACCGGGCTGAGCGGGAGGTGCGCTGCCCGCCAGCGGAACGCCTGCTGCAGCGGGGCGGTCACCCAACGGGGATCCCCGCCGCCGGCTAGGTAGCGCGGCGCGACCTGGGCTAGTACCGGCGGCTTGCCGGGCTCGCTCACTGCTGTCCGTCGGCGGTGACGGTGAGGGCGATGTGGTTGGCCGTGACGGTGCGGCGGGCGACGGCGAGTTCGAGGGTGTCGGCGTGGGTGGCGGACAGGCCGACCCGTGCGGAGTCGAGGTCGCCCTCGGGCGGCAGGAGGATCTTGTCGCCTTCCTCCATCAGCCAGGCCGGACCGTGCACCCACCCGGCGGTCTCGGCGAAGCCGCCGGGGATGGCCCGCTGGGCCAGGGTGCCGGAGGCGGGGGCGTGGAGGACCTTGATGGCGACAGCCTGCTGCCGGGTGGGGGCCACGTCGGGGGCCCGGCCGGCGGCAAGGTCGGCGGCGATCCGCGACAGCGACAGGCCGGTGGCCCGCCAGACCGCCCAGCCGATCCAGTCTCCACCGATCCGGCCGTTGACCTCGATCACGCGAGGCCCGGACGGGGTGAGCCGCAGCTCCACGTGCTGGATGCCGTTCACCGTGCCGGTCGCCTCCACCGCCGCGGCAGCGATGGGCGCGACGGTGGCCAGCAGCGGGTCGCCGGCGGTGAGGGTGTGGCCGATCTCCTCGAACAGCGGCTCCGGCCCGAGCTCCTTCCGGGTCACCGCCACCGCGGTGGTCACACCCTGGAAGGTGACGCACTCGACGCTGACTTCCTCGCCGGACAGGTACTCCTCCACGAGGACGACGGTGTTGTCGCCGCCGTGGAGCTGCACACCGCGGGTGGCGAAGGCGTACGCCGCGGCCAGGTCGTGCTGCGTCTCGGCCTTGATGACGCCGATGCTGCCGCCGACGGAGGCGGGCTTGACGACGACCGGGTACCCGATGGCCCTGGCCGCAGCCAGCGCCTCACCCAGTGAGTTTGTTGCAGTGGACTGTGCCGACGGAACCCCGTGGGCGGCGAACGCGGCTCGGCTTGCGGCCTTGTCCCGGCAGGTGCGGACCGACTCCACTCTGGTAGTGGCGAGACCGAGGTGCTCGGCCAGACGGGCCACCGCGGTCAGATGCCCTTCCGCCCAGGTCACCACGCCCGCGACCGGGTGGCGCGCGGCGACCGCCTCCCCGGCGGCGAAGAGGCCGACCTCGTCCTCGAAGTCCTTGACGATCTCGTGGTCGACGACGTGGGGCTGCTCCCAGGTGAGGGGGCCGGTGGTGATGACGGCGACGTCGTACACGTCGGCGACCTGGCGAAGGCAGTAGCCGCGATAGATGTCGTCACCCGGGGCGACGACGAAGACGAGCGGGCGCAGGGTCAAGCGGACTCCAAGGCAGGAGGGAAGAGGGAGGGGGGTTTCAGCGGCGGGTCGTGGGACTGGCGATGGCGGGTGGAGCAGGCGGTGGCGCGGCGGTGGCAATCCGGGGGCCGGCGGCGGTGCGCATGGCCGTGGTGTGGATCTCCAGGACGGCGCGGCCGTGGACGAGCCAGCGGTAGAGGGCGCTCCACGCCTCGGCGTTGCGGGCGTCGACTGCGCCGTCTCTGGCTTCGGGACTCGCGTGAGGATGGGCAGCGAGGAGTTCTCGGTACTCCGTCCTGGTGGCTGCTATCTGGTCGAGTGCGTCGCGTAGTTGTGCCAGTTGCCATGCCCATCGGTTGTGGACAGAGGGGACGGGGATCCGGTCGAGGGCGGCTTCGGCGGCGTCGAGCAGGATGCCGGCCTCCTCCCGGACGGGCTTGAACGCCGTCCACACCGCGCGGTCCCGCTCGGCCTTGCGGTCGTCGTAGGCATCCGGGTCATACGGCCAGCCGTCGAGGTCGGTGTGCTCGTCGGAGTACAGGTCCCAGGCGTCGAGCGCCGCGTCCGCCGCGCGGAGGAACACGGACAGGCGGCTGATCATCTTTCGGTGACCGGGGACGGAGGTGATTCCGGGGTGAGCGGAGTGGGGCACGGGCGGGCTTTCGGAGGGGTCAGGGGCGCGTTGCGCGGGAGGCGGGAGTTACCGGGGAGGCGGCTGGGGCCGGTAGGCGGGTGGTGAGGCGGGTGCGGCGCTGGGAGCGGGCCCGGGCCTGGGCGGCGTCGATGCGGGTGAAGTGGGCCTCGACCGCCTGCTGGGGCGTGAGCGGGCTTGGCTCCTGCCGGGCGCTGTAGTGATCGAGGTCGTACATGCCGCGCAGGACGGGGGCGTCGGAGACGAGCTGCTCGGCCAGGCCGGCCATGAGGTGGTCCGGTACCGGGCCGCTGATCCACATCTTCCAGACCGGCGCACCGATGTGGTCGGGCTGAATGATGCGCCAGGCGAAGTGGTCGGCCGAGTCGTTGAAGATGGGGCGCAGCTCGGCGCGGATCGGTAGCTCCGGGGCGGGCGACAGGGCCTGGCCGGTGCCATCCGGTTGGCGTTCCACAGCCCAACCGGCTTTCTGCATGTGCTCCCACGGGCTGATGTCGCCCCGGCGCGGTCCGTGGAGAAGACCGTCGGTGAATCCAGCGATGATTTCCGCCGGCACCATCCGGTCGAAGGAGGCGTTCCACGTCCAGTCGGCGGACTGGATCCGCCACGGCGAGCCGGAGGCGAACGGATCTATCGCCATCTGGTGCCGGGCCTCGTCGGGGCCGGTCAGGGTGATCCGGGGGTCGCCGGGGGCGGAGGTCAGGGTCCAGCCGGAGGCGAGCAGGGTGTGGGTGACGTGTCGGGGGTCGCCGGGTCCCGCGAGGGCGCGGGGCGCCTTCTCGAAGGGGATTTTCGTGTGGTGGTCGTTGGCGTAGGAGGCCCGCTGGGCGGGGCTTACTGCCACAGGGCTGCCACGACGGGGACGGTACGGACGGGGGCGGTGCGCAGGGGTTCGAGGGTGAGGTCGAGCAGGCGCAAATCCTGCAGGATGGATGCGGCCTCGATGTATTCGCCCAGGGTCGCCTCGACGGTGTCGGTGCGGGGGACGGTGGTCTCCTGTGCGAGGTAGCGGGCGATGCCGCGCAGGGCATCGCCGAGGCGGACTGCGGTGCCGGTGTCCGCGTCGACGAGCGCCGCGATCAAGGGGAGGGCCTCGTCCAGGTGCGGGCCGGTCCGCAGGTGTGCGGTGAGGCGGTCCAGGGTGTGTGCGGAGGCACGGATGTCCTCGGCGGTCAGGCGGGTGGTGTGTCCGTCGGTCATCGAAAGCTCCAGGAAATGGGGGCGCTTCAGCGGCGCCGGGGTGTCGGGCCGTGGCCGGGAGGACGGTACGCCGCAGCGGATTCGGGTCGGGCGGCCGGAGCGGGGCGCCGGCTCAGGGCGGCGCGCAGCTCGTCGACCGCGATGATGAACGGCAAGGAGGGAGCCGGGCGATTCATCGGGTCCTGGCGTAGCCGGATGCCTTGGCGCCGGTGCGGGCGCGGGAGGAGACCCAGTTGCGGCTCCAGGCTGCGGCGCGTGCGGCGGAGAGACGGGCCTGCTGCCAGGCACCGAGCTGGCCGGGCAGGACGGACACGGAGGTGACGCGGATGCGGTTGCTGAGCGGGACGTGCCCGAGCGGGCGCATCACCGGCTCCGGGTCGGACATGGCCGCGGTCAGGGACTGCATCAGGTGCAGCGGGGTGCTCGCGGTGGCCTGCACGTTCCACACGGGCCCGTGTTCGTTGCGGGCGCCGACCCACCAGTGCTCCTGGCTTCCGGTTCCGTCGGCCTTGACGTATTGCACGACGGCGTGCCGGTCGGGGCTCTGGGCGACGAAGTGGCCGTCCTGCAGCTCCACGCTCCACGCCTTCTCGGTGAGCGGCGCCCACACGTTCGGCGCGTGTGCCGAGCGAGGCTTGGTCAGAGCGTCGGTCAGGCCCGCCACGATCTCCACCGGGGTCTGCGGGGTCAGGGTGACCTGCCAGGCCGGCTGATGTCCGTGGGCGGCGCCGTGGACCTGCCAGCCGTCCGGGGGCTGGTAGGCGACGCGCACCATCTGGTCGGGCGAGACGAAGGAGAGCATCGTGCCGGACTGGCGGGTGATGTCCTTCCACCCCGACGCTCGCATGTACTCGCCCACGTGCCGCAGGTCCCCGCCGCCGGCGAGGTATCGGGGTTCGACCAGGTAGTGCTGTTGTGCCTGCTGGGCCTGACCCCAGCCGTACCACTGCTGTCTCTTGCTCACCGGTGTCTCCCTCGTGCCACCAGGGCGGTGGCCTGCGTGGCCGCCGGGGAGGACGTGGTCAGGGAGCGGCGGGAGGCGATCTCCTCGAACACTTCCTGGTGTTCGTCCAGGTCGAGGGCGAGGTCGTGCAGCCGGTTTGCGGTGCGCCCGAGAGCCAGCCACATCTCCGCGGGGAACGTGCCGCTCTGGGCGTGGTGCTTGGTGACGTAGGTGCCGGAACCGACCAGGGCCGACAGCCTGCCCAGGACGCCGTTCTCGGCGTCCAGGACCTGCTGGAGGATCTGTGCGGCCTGCTGCGGCCCGGCCTGGGACAGGTGCGCGGAGAGCTGGTCGAGCTGGCGGGTGATGCTTTCGGTGAGCGCGGTGGCGGGTGGGGTCATGGGCGGTCCAGGGGGCTGTGGTGCCGCACCGCGACGTCGGTGGTCAGCGGGTGCGGCGGGGGTTGAGGGCGGCCGGCGCGTCGGCGCGCGGTAGCCGTTCGGGTCGGGGCCGGTCGGGGCCTGCGGCTTTGACGACGGCGCTGCGCAGGTAGCGGCGCAGCAGGAAGCGGGCGAGCCGCGGACGACTGGCGGCGTCGAGCGGTGGGACGCGGCGCCGGTTGCGGGGAAAATCGGTCGATGGCCGGGGCGTACGGGTCACCGGGTGCGGGCGGTGGTCCGGGCGCCGGGCGGCGGAGTGGGCAGCGTGGCCTCCGCGGCAGGGCGGGCGGCGGCGCGCAGTACGGTGGCGGTGCCGAGGCGGGCGAGGCGGGCGCCGGCCGCCTGGACGGCGTGGGCCTGGGCCCGGGTGTCGTCCCCGGAGAGCACGTACGCGCTCGACGCGGTGTCCCACACAAACCCTTCGGAGACCAGGGCTTCGGCTGCGGGCCGGACGGTGGTGACGGCCGCGAGGGAACCGTCCTCGAGCCAGGTCATCACCACCTGCCGCACCTGAGCATCGGGGGCTGGCCGAGGCTGAGGGGGATTCATCGCGTTGTGCCGGACCTGGGCGAGAGCGACGTCGTAGCGGGGCAGCAGATCGGCGGTGATGGCGCGGGCGGCGCGTACGGGGTCGGCAGGCACCGCGATCCCGTCGGGTTCGCGGACCCCGGCGAACGCCTCCGGGCCGGCGCCGGACGGGGCCATGGCGGCCACGAGGAACTCCTCCTCGTGCCGGGGATGGAGGGTGACGTACAGGCGCACGCCGTCGTCGCTGCTGAGGTGGGCGTCTGCTCCCAGGGCGTACTCGGCGAGGGCGGCGGCCACGTCGTTGAGGTCCCAGACGTCTTCGGCATGCAGGAACTGGTCTTCGTATGCCTGGTGTTGGTGGTGGTGCACGGTCCAGTTCCCGGGAAGTTCCTCGGAGAGGATGGTGGCGAACGACTCCACGTCGCGGCTGTCGTCATCGGGCAGAGTGCGGGGGGCGGGCATGGGCTCCTCGAACTTGGGGCGGGGATCATCGGGTCCGTCCGGAGGCGGTAGAGGCAGGTGCGGTCGGCAGGGCGGCGGGCAGTGCCGTTCCCGGCCGGGCTGGGGCAGTGGTGCGGTCGGCGAGTTCTGCGCGGGTATGGAGGAGGTCTGCGGCGATGGGACCGAGCCGGTACTCGGCCAGGTAGCGCATACGGGCCGCGACGTGCCGGTCCGCAGGTCCGCCGAGGCCGTCGTAGACGGCGGCAAGGGAGTGGAGGAGCTCGTCCAGGGAGGCGAGGATGCCGTCGTGCGCGGCGGTCACCTCTTCCAGCCGGTCGGACACTTCAGCCGGGCTGGCCGCCTCGCGGATGGCGGCAGCGAGGTTGGCAATGGACCGGCCGTCCGTCACGTAGCGGTCCTGTGTCGTCTCCGTCGCGCATTCGGCGTCGGCCTCGACCCGGTACCCCGCGGCTTGGAGCCGGGCGACGGCGAGCTGGGCCACTGCGGCCTGGTCCGCCGACAGAACGGTCGGCGACATCCGATGCCAGGTCGCGCCGTGAACTTCACGAAGGAAGAAGGTGCGTTCCAGGATGCCGTGGGCCATGCCGTCACCGCCGCGGGCGATGATCCGACCGGTCTCCGTCTCCCGGGCGACCGTGACGGGCGGTGCCTTGCGCGGGGTGGCCGACTCGTTCACCGGGCCGAAACCCGCGATGCGGCAGGCGCCTGCACCGGCCGGGCCGGAGCAAGGCCGGCCGGAGGTGCGGGAGGCTGGAGTCGGGAGGCGATCTCCCCCAGCTGCTCCTGCAGCCCGTACAGGCGGCGCGCTGCCCAGAACAAGTCCCGTGCGGCGGCATCGGTTTGGTCGCCAGGCAGCGCGGCGGCCTGTCGGACGACCTCTTCCACGAGCTGACGTACGGGCGCGATCGGGCCGGACTGCTCGGCGGCGAGCTGCCGCAGGATTGCCGCGAGCGGACTGGTCGCGGTTGGCACCCGCGGGGAGGGGGTGACCGCTGGACCGGCCGACGGGTGCTGCTGGGGGCCGGCGCCCTGCTGGGGGCTGGAGTGCAGAAGGAGGTCGGCCGCGACGTTTCGCGCCTCGGTGACCAGGGTCTGCATAAGTCGGCGGGGAGGGGCACTCCAGGTGCCGTCGTCACGGATCAGGTTGGCGATCACGTCCAGGCGGCCGGGCTGGCCCTGGACAGCGATCCACCGGCATGCCGCATCGTCGCCGGGTGGGGCGATACCTGCGGCACGGGCGATCCGGTGGCCGATCTCAGACCACTCGGCGTGGTTCAGCTCCCGGTCCAGCGGATGCAGGCGCGCGGTGATGTGGAGGATCGCGCGCCGGTCGCCGTCGGGCCCGGAAACGAGCGGGTGCTCCAGCGACGGCTCGGCGAGATGGTCGGCCCACGAAGCTGACTCCCCGATCCGGTGGTCGTCGGTGTAGTGGTCCAGCCGGTTCCAGTGGGCCACCACCGTGCCGCCGGGCTCGGTGGTCAGGCCCTCCTCCATGCTGATCTCGCGGCCGAGCGCTTCGGCGAGGGCTTCGCCGGCGGTCACGTTACGCGAGTGGACTTCAATGATCATGGTCTCGCTCGGGGTCGGGCTCTTCGGGGGCCGGCCGGAGGTCGGCGCCTTGTCGCAGCGGCGGGACGGTCGTGGTCACCGACCGGGGCGAGCGTCGGCGACGTGGACGAGCTGGTTGAGGGCATTCAGGGAGTACCAGCGGCAGTCCACGGCCTCCTCGCCCTCCCCGAGGCGCTTGACCAGGTACTCCCGCAGCGCCTTCTGGTGCATCAGGCACTCCGGGCACCGCCTGGACAGGTGCACCAGGTAGCGGGGGTGGGCGGTGACGTAGGAGCGGTCGCCGCCGTTGGGGTCGAGCAGCCGCCACCCGTCCTCGTCGGTGGGGGTGTGCCAGGAGGAGACCACGACCTTCATTGCGTCGCCCCACAGCTCTCCGCCGGCGGCGCCCTTGAGGATTACGACGTGTTCGCCTGGGCGGAAGTGCTGGTGGGTGATGTCCCGCTTCGGGGTGAGCGGGTCGGGCGGCAGGTACACGGGGCGGGTCTCGGGCACGGAGGGTCCTCCACGAAAGCGCTGGGCGGCGGTGGACGACAAAGGGTCCGGAGAATCCCCGGTTTCCGAAACCGGGACTTCGCCGCTATATTGCGCGCCGCGGGCCTACCGGAACGGGTTCTCCGTGGGCCGGTCACGGTCGTCGGCGGCATCCAGCAGCTCGGGCAGATCGGCACCGTCGGCCTCGCGCTGGTCGACCCACCACCCTGCCCTCGTCAGCAGCCGTACCTGCTCTTCCAGCTGGGCCCAGTCGGCTTCGTCCCAGGTGCCTTCGGTGACCAGCGCGGTGTACGCGCGGGTCACCAGCTGGTGGCGGGTGCGCTCGCCCCAGCCGAGGATCTTTTCGGGGCCTTCGAGGGGAGGCATGTCGAACCGGGTTGCCCAGTCCGCAGCGGCGGTCTGTTCGTCTGCGCGCTTGGAGGCCAGCCACTCGGCCGTGCTGGCGGCATCCGCCTGGTGCTCGGAGCGCCAGCAGTCGGTGCACTGCCGGGCGGCGAGCCAGCGGGCGTATCCGGCGCGCTGGTCGGCCGAACGGCTGGACAGGTCAACGGTGTTGCTGTGTCCACAGCTGTGGACGATCTCGAAAGACGTGGGGACGGCCATGAAGAACTCCTTGCATCAGGGGAAGCGGGATCGGCCGGGGTGCCGCAAGCCCGGCAGCGTGGGCGGACGCCCGGCAGGTGACGGGGGTGTGGGTCGGACAGCGGCCCGGGGTGGAAGTCGGGCCGGTGCCGTGGGCGAGGTGCCCGGGAGGGTCATCGGGCTGGGCTTGAGCCCGTAGAGGTGCCCGGCGGCCGGGGAGGCAGACCCGGCGGGGCGGTGGTGCGGTGCGGGGTGTGGACCGCGATGTGCGGATCGAGGGAGCGGACCATCTCGGTCACGCGGCTGCCGTGGTCGAGCCACCGGTCCAGCATTTCCGCCGTGGAACGGTCGTCGGCAGGCGGATCGGCGGTCAGCGCTTGGCTGGCGCGGTCGAGGGCTGCGGCTGACTGCGCGGATGAGGGCCAGGGCCCGGAGGCATGTAGGTGGCGGATCAGGTAGGGCGCGTGTGCCCGCAATGAGATCGCCAGAGGCAGCATCTCGGGGTGTTCTGCGCCGTGGCGTGCAGCGTGGACCCGGGTCAACGTGGCGTCGAACATCTGTAGGTGGGCCTGGACCAGGGCCCGGTCGTAGGAAGGCAGCAGGGTCCGGCTGACCTTGTCCACGGCCGCCGGGACTGTGCTGGCGGCGATGCTGATGGGCTGGCGGACATCCAGGGCGAGGAAGTCGGTGTGCGGCGCGATGGCGCCGACGAGGACCTGGTGGTCCCATGGGCGTTCTGTCACCACGAGTACGCGACCGTCTTCATGGGTGAGGAACGCCGCGGCCGGCATTTGCCTGCTGTAGCTGCGTGTGGTCGCCGGCAGTGGGCCGTCGGCATCAGACCATGCTCGGTGCAAACGGTTCCGAGCGTCGGACGCAGGCAGCTGGAGGTTGCCGAGCTCGATCTCCCACGTCCCGGCCAGGGCCCGCGCGATGCGGCTGGCGGTGTCGCCGATGAAAGGCTGACGGCTGATGTTCACGGAGATCCCGAATCGGCTGGTGTTTCCGAAAAGGGTGTCGATCGCCGTCTGTGCCGTCGTGGGGTCAGTCAGGGGCAGGACGTGGATGCCTTCGTGGCTCTCCTCGAAGCGGGCCAGGTCGAGGGCGGCCCGGGCCCAGTCGGAGCCGGGGCCGGCGGGGAGGGCAACGATTCCATCCTCCGGGCTGAGCTGCAGCGTGATCGTTGTAGTGGCGGAAGTCAGTGGTGCCTCCGTGGAGAGGTCAGCGGGGTACGGGTTGGTACCGGCGGCACGGTGGCGAACGGCGGCGGGCACGGGTAGCGGCTGATGCGGATCGGGGTGTCGGTCATGGTCACCGTGTCCGTGCGACGGCCGAGGAGGGGGAAGATGGCGAGATGGCGGCGGGGATGGCCGGGGTGGTGACCTGGGGGCCGGCGCCTGTGCGGTGTTGCGGTGACCGGGCGGAGGCTGCTTGGGCGATGCGAGCGCGCCGCTCGGTCAGGCGGTTGGCCTGGGCCGGGCGGAGAGGAGCTGCGGTGACGGCCGGGTCGAGGGAGAGGTCCGCGTGCACGGTGAAGCCGTGTCGGCGGAGATCGTGGACGGTCTGCCGGGCCCGGCGCCGCAGGTCCTGGTTGGGCTGGGTGAGCCGGTACAGGTCAGGTCGGCCGGGGACGGGCTCGAACTGCTCGTGCCGGAGGTACCACTCGGCGAGGTGGAGGGTGATGGCCGAGGTGGCGCGGGCGACCACCCCGTGCTCGGGGTGCAGGCCGAAGTGGAAGTGCGGTTGCATGGGGAGTGTCCTGGTGGTTCGGGGAAGGTCATCGGCCGCGGGGCGCTGGCCCGGGGAGGGAGGGCGCGGCTTTGCCACCAGCTGGAAGTGCAGGCCGGACCGTGGACGCCGGCCGGACGGGTCGGGCCGCGCGTGCTCGCAGTAGCAGGGCCGGTGCGTCGGTTCGCCACCGGCGGAGGGTCTCGGCCGTGCCTGGCGGCAGGGTGGCAGGCGAGGACGGCGCCGTCGGCCACGTGGAGAGCGCCGCGTCCGGGTAAAGGAGCTGGTGGAGCCTGTCCAGGGAGGCGGCGTCCTTGGCGCCCGCCAAGGGGCGCATACGGGAGATGAGCTCGGCGGCGTGGGGGAGCAGTCGGCGCCACTCCACGGAGCTCTCTTCGAGGAACTGCTGCTCCGTGTGTCCGAGCGTGGCCGGGTCCAGGAGTGTGCCGTCGCTGTAGCGGCCGGACTGCTGGACGGTCGTCCACGCCGCGAGGAGTTCCTCGAGCCTGCCGTGCGCTGCTTCGACGGCGGCCAGCAGCCGTTCGTGGACGGCCTGCTCGTAGGAGGGCAGGAACGTGCCGGTGACCAGGCTGGCGGCGCGGGCCGCGTCGGACGGCAGCACGACCGAGCTGGGGGCGTGCGGGTCGGCGTAGTTGTCGTCGAAGGTAGCGCTGGCGAAGGCGCCGAGCAGATATTCGTGCGCGCTGCCGGGCCGTTCGACCAGGAGGAGTTCGGTGCCGGCGCCGTTGGTGAGCTGGGCGGCGTAGGGGATGCGGGCGTGCTCCACGGAGTCGATGAGTTCGCCCGCGTCCCATAGGAGGGGGACGAGGTCTCCCTGCCACACCGGGTGGGAGTAGACCTCGACCTTCACCGTCCATACCCCCGGCAGGCCGCCCGCCAGCGCGGTGGCGTAGTCGCCGAGGTACGGGCGGGGGCCACCGAAGAGGTGCACGCGGTGTCGGCGCGCATTCTCTGCGAGGGCAAGCAGGTTGGGCTTGGCGGTGTCTACGTTGTGCAGGGCGTACGTGCCGTCGAGGCGCCGCTCGAATCCGGGCGTCAGCCGCAGGGCGGTATCGGCCCACCGGTACTGCTCACCCACGGGGACGGCCACCACACCGTCGGCCGGGCTGACGGCCAGGATGATCTGCGCCAGGCCCCTGGAACGGGGCGTCGTGCGGTCGTCCATGCTCAAGCCCCGCTGGTGAGGGCGTTGCGCAGGCCGTGTCCGAACGCGTGGGCATGGCGACGGGCAGCCAGCTCCAGCTCCTCGTACTGCTCGCCGCGCGTCATCTGACCGTCGTGCTTGCGGTACCGGTAGACGGGCAATGGCAGCAGCACGCCGGGGGCCAGTGCGGTGACGCCGACGGCCGCCATGTAGTCCTCGCCCTGGACGAGGCCGCCCATGCCGCCGGCCGCGCGGACCAGGCGGGTGCGGGCCAGGATGGTCGTCGGCCCGACGGGGATGGTGTCCTGCGGCCGGGGCCAATAGGTCACCACGTCGCCGGCGGCGTGGTAGCCGGGAGGGGCCGGGCATTCCCACAGACGGGTGGAGCCGTCCGGCAGCCAGTCCTCGCTGTACCCGGCGACCCACCCCAGCTCGTCGGTGAACGTCTCCAGGCGTACGCCCAGGCTCCAGTCCGGGAAGACGTCATCGTCGTCGGCCCAGTTCACGAACTCGGTGCGCACCTCGTTCAGGCCGAGGTTACGGGCGCAGGCGGCGCCGACCGGTCGGGGCAGCGCGAGGGTCCGGATCCGCGGGTCGGCGGTGATCGAGGCGGGTACGAGGGCGGGGTCGGCGCCGTCGAGGACGAGGACGGCCTCCCAGGGCACGGTCTGCCGGGTGAGGCTGGCGTGCATTTCCCGCAGGTAGGGCAAGCGCTCGGGGCGCAGCTGGGTGGCGATGACGACGGTGATCTGTGGAGCGGACAGGGACTTCTCCGGAGTGCGGTCCATGGGCGGGGCGTTCAGCGGATGGCCCGAGCTCGGGCGGGTACGGGTGCCGGGGCGACCGGCTTGGTGATCTTCGGTGGGGTGGCAGGAGCCTGAATGGGCGCGGGCCGGCACGAGTCCCACAGTGAGGGGGTTCCGGAGATCCGGGAGAGGGGGTCGGTGTCCCAGGGGACGATGGGGCCGTTGCCGTACCAGGTCAGGGCGATGACCTCGATGCCGTGGTCGTGCAGGACGTAGCCCCATTCCAGGCCCATGGCGTCAGCGTTGGCGTCGGTGACCGGGATCGGCTCCGCGGGGGTGCCGTCGACGTTGAAGACGTTGTCGAAAGGTGCGCTCGGGCCGAGGTCGCCGTGGGGGTCGAGCCGCGCCCGGACGGTGTCGGGGGCCCTGTCCAGGAGGTCGGTGCCGAGCTGCTTCCAGTCGTGGGGTCCATCGATGAGGTGCCGGCGCAGGGCGTCGAGGTCACCGCCAAAGCGGTAGCGGGCGGCGGCGAGCAGCAGAGGGAGCTGGTGGTCGGGGTAGCCGTCGTAATGGCAGTAGATGCCCTCGTAGCCGGTACCGGTGGGGCGGGCGATGAAGCTGCGGGTGCTGATGGCGGGTTCCTTCTTGAGGGGTGTCAGCGGGCGCTGACGATGTAGTCGACGTGACTGCGGCCCCAGAGGCGGTCGATGGCGGCGAACTGGTCCGGGTAGGTGCGGTGCTGGCGGTAGGCGCTCGTCCTCTGCCCAGGGAGACGGGCGGCGAGCGCGGAGGCGAACAGGGACAGGTCGGCGCGTGCTGAGGGCACGGGCTTCCCGGGTCGCTTGAACGTTTCTGCCTTCAGTGCATGCGGGCGTCGGTGTCGAAAAGCCGCAGCTCGGCGGGGTGCAGCTGGTGCTGAACCACGAAACTTCGGCCCGCTACTTTCCACAGTCCGCGGCCACGGCTGAGGTGGGACAGGGCTGCGGTTTCGACGCTGGTCAGTCCGAGGAGTCCGGCGGCGGCGTGCAGCTGGTCGGTCTCCTGGCGGTAGATCACGCGGGTGCTGCAGTCGGCGAGCAACCCCTCGGCCAGTGCACGGCTTTGGCTGCCGGCGTCTCCAGCGGTCAGCAGGTCTGACAGCCGGTGGATGACCATGGCGTTGGCGATGCCCAGGCCGCGGGAGAGCTTCCACTGGGCCTGCATGCGCATCAGGAGGGCGGGGTGCCTCATCAGCCTCCATGCCTCGTCATAGATCACCCACCGTCGGCCGCCGTACGGGTCGGTGAGCGCGGCTTCCATCCACGCCGAGGCGCACGTCATGGCCAGGACCAGGGCGGTGTCGTCGCTGCCGCCGAGGCGGGAGAGGTCGATGGACAGCATCGGGCTGTACGGGTTGAACGCGTTGGTGGAGGGTGCGTCGAACATCCCGGCCAGGTCTCCGAAGACCAGACGGCGCATAGCGTGGGCGAGGTCGCGGGCGGCCTCCCCGAGCCGCCCGGCCAGCAGGCCGCCGGCGAGGTCGAGGCGGGGCCCGTCGGCCAGGGCGTGGGCGATGTCGCCCAGCAGCGGGGGCCGGCCACTGGCTGCCGCTCGGGCGGCAGCGGCGCCGAGCGCGACGTCGAGGACGGTGTGCTCCATGGGCAGCAGGTCCCGGCCCAGGACCGTGCGGGCCAGGGAGCCGAGGAGCAGCAGACGGCGTTTGCGGACCTCGCCCCCCCACTCGGCCTCCGGCACCGCTACAGGGCGGGGTGCCGCGTCCAGCGGGTTCAGCCTGCCGGGCAGACCCGGCCCCAGCGCAATGGACGTGCCGCCCAAGGCGGCGGCCACCGCGCTCCATTCACCCTTCGGGTCGCACGGCACGTACACCCTGTAGCCGAATGCGACGGATCGCAGGGCCAGGCTCTTGGCCAGGGCGCTCTTGCCCTGCCCGATTACCCCCGCGAGCAGCAGGTTGGGGTTGGTGAAACCCTCGACTTTCCCGTAGAGGCTGAACGGATCGAAGGTGAACGACCCTTCGGCGTGCAGGTCGCGGCCGATGTAGATGCCGTCGGCGCCGAGCCCGCCTTCGGCGAGGAAGGGGTAGGCGGCGCTGGCCACTGCGGTGGTCATGCGGTGGGCGGGCAGCTTGAGGCGGCTGCCGCGGGCGGAGGCGGGGCCGGGGCGTCCGGCGGGCGGGTAGACGGCGTCGGGATAGGCGGCCTCGGTGGGGTGCTGGTCCGCGGCGGTGCCGGCGGCGGTGCGGGCTCGGGCTTCGGCGCGGGCTGTCTGCTTGCGAAGGGCCCGGCGCTGGGCGCGGTCGATGTTTTTCGGGGTGAACAGGGGGGTCGCGCTGGCGCGGCGGTGGGACAACGGTGCTCGCTCGTTTCCGGGGCGGGGGTGTTCAGGACGCCGGGGCGGCGAGGTCGGCGGCCGTGGTCTTGCGCCGTACGGCGTGGGAGGCAGCCAGGTGGCGCTGGCAGATGGTCAGCACGGGCGGCCCTTCCGGGAGCCGCTCGGGGTGGCAGTCGCTGCCTCCGGGGGCCGGAGCGGGCAACAGGTGGAACGCCGCGTGGACGGAGTCGGCTGCCTGCCAGAGGCGGGCGTGGGCGGTGGCCAGGTGCCGCCCGGAGGCCGGGCGCTCGGGCCGGGTGCGTTCAGCGAGCTGGTCCAGCAGGCGGTGCAGGGTGGTGAGGTGGGCGTGCAGGCTGTCGAGGTGGGGTCGGTCGGCGGGTGGGCCGCTCTCGCCGTTGGGAGTCTGTGCGGTGAGGGCGCGCGTGTGGTGGCGCAGGCCGGCGGTGGCCGCCCGCAGGTACGGGTAGGCGTCGCTCGTGGGGAGGGCGTCGCGGCGGTCGTCAGGTGACAAGGGCTTCTCGCGGGGGATGGACGCCAGGATGGCGGGCGGACGGGTTAGAGGGTGTTGCGGGCAAGTGGGAGAGCGCCGGCGGTGAAGGCGTCCGTCTGCTGGTAGATCAGGCGCCGCAGGTCGACCTGGGCGCCGGCGGCAGCCGTTTCGATCTGCGCGCAGGCGGCGTCCAGGTGGGCGTCGGTGTCGGCGGAGACGGTGAGCAGGCCGGTCAGGGCGACGTCTGCGTGCCCGGAGATCAGCTGCTTCTCGCGCGTCTTGACGTCCGCGTACTCGACGTTGTCCGCCTCTGACTCCACCTGGCCGCGGCGGCGGCGCTCGGAGGCGTCCGCGATGATCGCCGCTTTGCGGCGCTGGACATCGCGCAGCGCGGAGTCGATCCCCTGGGGGGCGTAGATGAGGGAGAAGGTGCGCCGCACGCCGGTGCTGAACATGATGTTGTGCAGGAATCCGGCGTGGGTCTCGGTGCGGGGCCAGTTCTCGATCCAGTAGGTGGTGTGCCGGGCGGAGTCGGTGATCACCCGGTCGGTCTCCTCGACCTGGGCGACGGGGCCCGCGGCGGCCGGGTCGGCTTCGGCGCGGCCGGTGGAGGACCACTGTTGGAGGCGGGCGGTGGAGGCGGGGTCGTAGGCGGTGCGCAGCACGGCCGCGATCTCCCGCGGCCCCAGCCAGCCGGTGACGGTGAGCCCGGCGGTGCGAGCGGCCTGGGCGACGGAGGCGGTGGTCTGCGCCATGACGGTGAAGGCACCGTCGAGTCCGCCGCCAGCCTGGCTGACCAGACGCTTGGCGGCCTTGAGGTCCAGGGCGATGGCGAGGTAACTCTCGTGTGGGGCAGCGGCCGGGCCTGCGGATTCGACGAGCGCGGAGTAGATCTGGCCCGCGACGGGGGCCTGGGGGTTGCCGTGCTCGGCCCAGTGCCGGGTGAGGCTGTCTCCGGAGTCCGGCACCGTGCGTTCCAGGACCTGGACGGTGGCGACGTGCCCGGTCCGGGCGATACCCGCCAGCGCCCGGCCCCAAGCGGAGACGTTGCTGTTCTGGGTGGCAGGATCGAGCAGGGCGAAGGCGCGGGAGCTGACCTTGGCGACGGCGGTCAGGGTCTGCCGGTGGGGATCGTGGACGGCGGCGGCGCCGGAGGCGGACGTGGCCACCCGCAGCGACGCGGTCGTCCCGGGCAGGTGGAGCAGCCCTTCGACCCGGGGCCGGGAGACCGGCCGGGACCGCCACACCGTCTGCCCGCTCCGGCGACGCTGGGCGTAGCGGGCGACGAGCGGCGCCCAGTCGATCAGGGACCGGCCCTCCCGTCGCACTCCGACCAGGACAGCGGTGGTGATCCACAGGGGGGCGAGGACGACGGCGCCCATCAGGCCGGAGGTCACCACGGTGACCAGCAGGAGCGCGAGGGCCGAGGAAACGAGAGCGAGCTGGGGGAGGCTCAGGCCCAGCAGGATGCCGCGCCGGGACCGGTGGGGGAACTTGACGGTGAGAGGGAGAACTTCGGAAGACAAGGTTCGGGTCCGGGTCGGGTCGGGCCGGGGCAGGGCGCGCGGTGAAGAGGGCGGGCCCTGCCCCGGGCGGGGCTGGTGGGTTACAGGCCGGTCGGTGAGCCGGACTGTGCGCTCTCGCCGGCGGACGGGGTGCCGTGGGCCGGGGGCATCGGATCGGAGGGGGCACTGCTGCTCCACTCGCCCTGCTGTCCGCCCCCGCCGCCCCAGCTCGGCGCACCGCCGTCCTGGCCGCCGCCCTGACCCGTGCTGTTCTGGGTCTGCGGGGTGCCGGACTGCTCCATGAGGTCACGGAAGCCGCCGCCGGAGCTCTCGCCGCCGGAGTCGCCCTTGTCCATGCTCATTCCGCCGGTGGGATTGGCAGCGATGTCGCCGGGGAAGCCTCCGCCGCCTGCTGCCTGGGCGCCGCCTGCGGCCCCGGCACCGGCCGCTGCGCCGCCAGTGCCTGCGGTGGCTGCTGCGGAAGCGGCCTTGCGTCCGGCGTTCTCGGCGTGCTGGCGGGCCATCTGGGCGCCCGCGCCACCGGCTCGGTGAATCGACTCGCCGTCCGTGCCTTCGCTCGCCCAATGGGCGAACTTGAACACCATGTACGGGCACAGCAGTACCAGGAGCATGATCACCATGCCCGCCGCCATGTCCGCGAGGGCGGAGACGCCGTCCTTGGCTTCTGTCTTGCTCATGGCCGCGATGCCGAGCACGAAGATGATCGTCATCAGCAGCTTCGACACGACGAGTGTGGCGGTGGCTTCGATCCATCCGCGCCGCCAGCGGCGGGCGACTTCCCAGCCGCCGCCGGCCCCCGCGAAAACTGCGAGGGTCACCAGGATGAGGATGCCGACCTTGCGGACCATCATCACGCCCCAGAAAAGGAACATCCCGATCGCGCTCGCGCAGGCGGCGACGACGGCGACGAGCCAGCCCATGCCCGAGATGGCGCCGATCTGGGAGATCTTGACGACGCGCCTGACGGCCGTGGACATGTCTGTCCCCGATGCCTTGAAGAGCCCGTCGGATAGCGCGTCGACGACTTCGAGGGCGACCGTGGTGAAGGCGATGGCGCAGAACGCGAACAGCACGCCGGAGGCGGTGCCGGTGACGGCCTGGGTCAGGGCCTGGCCGTCGCGTTTGATGGCCGCCCGTACGAGCTGAGCGCAGAACGTGGCGACCAGCAAGAGCAGGCCGATGGGCAGGATCGTCTCGTAGTTGTCGCGGAACCAGCCGGCACCGAGGTCGATGTCGGTGGTCCGGTTGATGGCCTTTGCGGCGAGGTCGGCCGCGGCGGCAGCGAGGTCGCCGGCGCTCTTCGCCATCCAGTCCCCGATGGCACCGACTGGGTCGGAGGCGAAGTTGATCACGTCGCCGACCTTGCAGAGGTTGCCGGCGACGGGCAGGTCACAGAAGCCCACGCGGGCGTCCTTTCGGGGAGAGGGGAACGGCTACGGGGCGACGCGCGGGGCCACGGCGACCAGGCGGCAGTCCTTGCCGGGGCGGCACTGGACGGCGAGGGTGATCTGGCGATCCTCGGCGCCGCCTCCGCCGCCGTTCCAGGCGAGCTGCGTCTTGCCGCGGACGGTGACGGCGTAGATGTACGCCTCGGTGATCGCCTGCGGGTTTTCGGCCAGGGCCTGCTTGAACGCCGAGGGGAAGTGCGCCTCGGAGGTGGTGGCGCTGGCGTGCTGGGCGTTGTCCTTCAGCCGGGACCACAGGAGCGGATCGGGGATCTGGGCCTGGACGGAGTCCCAGTCCGCGTACGCGGTTTCGCCGGTCATCCAGGTGTGCATGCCGGCGAGCTGGTCGTCACGGCTGGTGTTGCGGGCGTCGAAGGTCCACAGCATCACCGCGCTCGCCCGAGCAAAGGCCAGCGGGTCGGCGATCGGCGGAGGGCCTGCGACCTTGGAACCGCCCGGAGGCGTTTTCGGCACGGGGGCGGAGGTGCTTGCCGGTGATGCGGAGGACCCGGTGCGCGGGGCGGACGCGTCGGCGCTCTGGCCGCGGCCTGTCCACCAGGCAGCGGCGCCGGCCAGCGCGAGGAGTGCGGCCAGGACGCCGGCTGCGATCACGACGCGCCGGGGCGGCTGCCAGCCGATACCGAGAGCATCGAGGGAACGTTTCCTCATCAGTGGACCTGCTGGCCGAGGGCACTGAAGAACGCGACGATTCCGTTGGCCGCGCCCAGGCCGAGGGCGGCGCCGGCGCTGACGACTGCGCCCTTCTTGCCGTTGGCTTCGGCCTGGTGGCCGCCGGAGTGGTGGCCCCAGGCCCACACGCCGAGGCTGACGGCGAGCGCGCCGACCACCGCGACGATGCCGAAGAGGTTGATCGAGTTGACGACGGTGCGCAGGACTTCGAGGCCGGGCAGGCCGCCGCCCTTGGGCGAGACCCCCGGATCGTAGGCGAGCAGGGTGAAGCGTTCGGACAGGGGTGGGGTGAGGGTGGCGGGGGAGATGGTGGTGCGCTCCTTGCATGCGCAGGACACGGGCGGGCCCTGCCGGGGAACAGGAAGAAGAAAGGGGGAGGGAGAAGGGGCGCTCTGCGGCGCGAAGGTGGTCCGGTCCGCCCGGTGCCTTAAAGGCCGGCCGGGCGGACCGGTGTCACGGGAGGCGGCGTGCGCTGTGGGCGGCGAAATCCGCAACGGTGGCGAAGCGGACCGGCTTTCCGGTGCGCGGGGCCTCGATGACGTAGCCGTGGCCGGCGTAGATGCCGACGTGCTCGGGGACGGCGGGGGTGCCGCGGCTGAACAGCAGGTCGCCGGGGCGAAGTTGGTTCATCGGGACCGCGTTGCCTTCGTTGACCTGGGTGTACGTGGTCCGGGTCAGGGTGATCCCGGCCTTCTTGTACGCCTGCTGGGTCAGCGAGCTGCAGTCGCACCGGCCCATGGGGTCCGGGCCGTGGGGCGCTGTGCAGGAGCCGCCCCACTGGTAGAGGGTGCCGAGCTGGGACATGGCCCAGGTGATGGCCGTCTTGGCGCGGGGATCGGCGTCGGCGGGGATCGAGTACCCCTTGGGCACGGCCCCTTCGGGGATCGGTCCGGAGCCGCCGCCGTCCTCGCCCGGAGTGCACGGGTCCGTCGCCGGGAGGCCCGGGGTCTGGCCGTCGGCGGGCGGCCGGGCACCCTTCAGCGTCGGGGCGATGGCCTGCTGCAGAGCGCGGGCGAGAGGCTCCCACTGGGCGTACGCGTCGGGAAAGCCGCTCAGCTGGACGGCCTGCGCGGCCTGCGTGATCGTCATCTGCTGCCAGCCGGGGACCTTCAGCAGGCCCTGGTAGAACTTCGTGCTGGCGTAGACGGGATCGCGGACCTGGGCGGCAGTGCCCCACCCCGCGCTGGGCCGCTGCTGGAACAAGCCCAGCGAATCGCGGTCGCCGTAGTTGAGGTTGCGCAGCCGGCTTTCCTGAATGGCGGTGGCCAGGGCCACGACCTGGCCGCGCTCGGGTACTTCGAGCGTGATGCCGGTGGCAACGATGGTGCGGGCGTGGGGTATCTGCTCGTCCGGCAGGTCAAGGCCATCGACGTGGACCTTCTCGGGACCAGATCCGCCGAGAACAGAGGCGACTTGGCGCCGTACGGCCTCGGTGTCGACCGACTTGGTGAAGCAGGAGGTGCCCTGGCCCGGGGAGTCGCTCGCGGCTGCGGCGAGCACAGCGGTGCCGGCCAGCAGGAAGGGGGAGAGGCAGAGCGCGCCGATCACGGCGGCGATGCCTTTCACTCCCGGGCGGCCTCCGGTCGGCGGGCCGCGGGGATGGCGCTCGGGGATGGGGAGGAACGGGTCATGGTGAGGTCCTCGGGGGTCGGCCCCGGCCGCACGGTGTGAGAGGGGAAGGGCCGTGCGGCCGGAGCGGTGGAGGCGGGCGGAGGGCCCCGGCCCGGGTGCGTGTTGCCTCACACACCCGGCGGGACGAGGGGAGTTACGGGCGGAACATGGGCGTGCCTCCAGGAAGGTGCGGGGATCGGCGCGCAGCGGCGGTCCGGTGAAGAAGGGGGATGTGGGGGCGTCTTACGGGCGGAACATCAGCGAACTCCTGGAGCGGGTGCCGGGGCGGGAAGCCGGGGGATCGGGTGTGCCGGGTGAGCGTTGCCTCGCGCACCAGAGCAGCGAGGCGTTACGGACGGAACATCAGGGGGACCTCCAGGTCCTGCGGAGTTGCGGGGGATGCGGGCGAGGTCAGCAGGGGCGGTACATGGGCGGTCTCCGTGTCAGGGTCTGCGGCGGGCGGGGAGCGACGGGGCGGCGGCGATGGCCGCATGCGGGGTCACGGACGGAACACAGGGGCCTCCTGCGGGAAAGGGAAAAAGGGGGAAGGGGTTCGCCATCGGCGGTGTCCGCCGGGCAGTGAGACGACAGTAAGCCCGAATCCCCGGTCACCGAAATCGCCGCCGAAATCCGCGAGATTCCGGGCTTCTGGGCCCGCGATGCTTCCCAACCGGGGATTGTGACCTACAGTTTGGGCCTCCCCGCGCGCCACCGGCTTGTACCGCCGTGTGCCTCTGCGCGGTCCGGAGCCCTTCCACCCGCATCCCTCATCGAATTGGGGTCCCCTTTTGTCGTTTTCCCTCCACCAGGGCGACGCGCTGACCGTGCTCGCGACACTGCCCGACGGCTGCGCTGACTCGGTCATCACCGACCCGCCGTACAACAGCGGCGGCCGGACGGCGCAAGAGCGCACGAGCCGCTCCGCCCGCCAGAAGTACGTCTCCGCGGACGCCCAGCACGCCCTGCCGGACTTCACCGGCGAGAACATGGATCAGAGGAGCTACACGCTCTGGCTGACGCAGATCATGACCGAGGCCCACCGGGCCACGAAGACCGGCGGGACGGCGCTGCTGTTCACCGACTGGCGCCAGCTGCCGGCGACCACGGACGCGCTCCAGGCCGCCGGGTGGCTGTGGCTGGGCGTGATGGCCTGGCACAAGCCGCAGGCCAGGCCCCAGAAGGGCAAGTTCCGCCAGGACTGCGAGTTCATCGTCTGGGGAGCGAAGGGCAAGATCGACGCCTCCGCGAACCCGGTCTACCTGCCGGGGATGTTCAGCGCCTCGCAGCCCTCGGGCAAGGCACGCCGGCACATCACGCAGAAGCCCGTCGAGGTGATGCGGCAGCTCGTGAAGATCGCCCCGCCGGGCGGCACCGTGCTCGACTTCTGTGCCGGATCGGGCAGCACCGGGGTTGCGGCCCTGCTGGAGGGCCGGAGCTTCATCGGCATCGAGAAGACCAGCCAGTACGCGGCCGTCGCCTCCGACCGGCTCACCGAGACGCTCCAGCAGGTGCATTCCCAGGACGATTTCGACCTGACCTCCTGACCGGACCGCATCAGCGGCCGGATTGCGGCGGGGCGGAATATAGCGGCAGATCCCCGGTTTCCGAAACCGGGGATTCTCCGGACCATCGGAGCCACTGAATCCACGGCCCCGGCTGCAAGGAGAACCCCTTTCGTGTCCGAATCTGCTGAGCCCCGTCATGGCGGGGAAATGGAGCCGGTCCGTCTGCCGGAAGGCGACCTCGAATCGATCGAGGCTTCGGTGCGCAAGCTGCTGGACCAGTCGGCCGAGCAGGCTCGCCTGATCGACACACTGGCCTCCGCCCCGCCGGCCGACCCGATGGCCGCGAGCATGCCCTTCGCGGGATTCCCTGGCATGCCCTCGTACGCCGCCCCCGCCCCGCCGCCGGACCCCAAGCCGATCCTCGAGCTGGAGGGCGAGGAGTTCGAGGACGAACTGGCCGCGCTCACCGACTGGGTGGACGACCATCTCATGGACGTCTACGGCGCCGAGGTCACCACCGCCGCACCGTGGTGCGACCAGTGGCAGGAGCACCTGGATGTCGTTGCGTGGCTGCACGCGCTGTGGCTGGCCTACCAGCAGCACAAGGACCCCGAGGCCGGCCTCAGCGGCATGGCCGTGTGGCACCGGGACTACCTCACCCACTGCCTGGCCTACGTCCGCGCCCCCGGCGGCCCCCTGAGCGCCTGCCAGACCGACCCGGAGCGTCCCGAGCACCGCCTGCTGCGCGGCCCGGGCCCGTCCGCGAAGTCCGCCGCCCGCGATACAGAAGCCCCGCAGGCTGACGCCGGATCCTCACCGGTCGGGGCCGCCACGTGACACACCCACCGCAGCCTGCGCCGGCGTACGGGCTGTCCTTCCACCCCGAGGCGCTGAACGACTTGCTGGCCGCCCCGGGCGACATGCGGGACCTGGGGCTCGCCCTCATCCAAGATGTGGTCCGCGCCGAGGTGCGGGGCGGCAAGCTGACCGGGGAGTTGTCCGGGTACCGCAAGCTCTACCTCGGCTCCCGCGTCGAGTGGCGCATCGTCTACGCCCACCGCCCGGCCCCGCCCGGGTCCAGCCACCCCACGGACATCCACGTCGTCGCCGTACGCCCCCGCGCCAAGCACGACATCTACGACACCGTCCGAGCCCGCGTCGGCCGCCCCCGCCCCGCAGCCGGGCCCCGCGCGCACGCAGCTCGCTCCCTCTCACCGCAGGTCCGGCCGCGCCCTGCGCTCACGCCGGCGCCTCCGGCCGCAGCGTTTCCGGTCCCCGGACTCCCCGCGCCCGCCCGCATCACCACGACTTCCTCGAAGGGTCCTTCGCGATGACCAACCTCACCGCCCAGTCCGCCTCCCTGCTCCAGGCTCTGATGGCGACCGTCCTGGAGCCCCGCCCGGCCCCGCACCCTCGCCACCAGGCCCTGCTGGATGCTCACGCACACCGGCTGGAGCTGGACGCGGAACTGAGCGCCTGGGCCAGTCGGCCGCTGCCCACCACCGACGACGCCTCGGACCGGGAACTCGACGACCTGAGCAGCCTGCTCGTCGAGCGAGCCAAGGCTGGCCAGCAGGTCGCGCTCCTCCTGGGCGCCGACATTTGCTGCCCGCCGTGCGCCGAGCAGGCGCCGACCGTCCTGGGCCGCCCCGCCGAGAACGCTGTCTCCACCTTCGCCGCCCCGTGCATCCTGGCCGCGTGCCTGGACGCCTTCGCCTTCCACGGCAGCCCGGACGCACTGTCCTCCGCCGACCTCGTCGCTCAGCTGCGCACCCTGCCCGGTATCGCCGAGGGCCGCTGGCCGTACGCGGAACTCACCCAGACCCGCCTGGCCACCCTGCTGCGCCCGTATGAAGTGGCCAGCCGCGACATCACCCACGGCGACGGCCGGCGCCGCAAGTCCTACCGCCGCTCGGCCCTCCTGGCCGCCATTCCGGCCCACTGCAACTGCCGACCGTCGTGATCGCCCGCGAATCCCCGGCAACCGCCCTGGACGCCGCCATCGAGCACGTCGTTGGCGACCTGAACGTCCTGTACGACGACCACCTTCGCGGGCTACTTCCGCCAGAGCGAGCCGCACTCGCTGCCGCACATCGGGACCTGGTGACCGCCGAGGACGCGGTCGCCTACCACCGCAACGCACTGCAGCGCCTGTCCTCAGGCAGCTACCCCGTCGATCCCGCGCTCCTGGACCGCCTGCGCCGGACCGTGCACGACCTGGCCCAGGCAACGGCCGCCCGGGACCGGCTGCAGCAGGATGCCGCTGTGGCCTTGGAGGAGGCCAAGGCCGCCAGCCCGGCCCCCGCTCATGCCGACGAGGAGCTGACGCCTAGCGACCTTGCCGCGCTCCTCTCGCTTGCCGGCGGCGGCACGATGCGCGAACACCTCCTCACCCACCGGGTCTACGTCCGCACCGCTCAGGGCCGCGTCGTCGAGGTGCAAGCGTTCCAGCGTCTGGAAGCCCAGGGGCTCGTCACCCGGGACGCGTCCCGGGCCCTGACCGTCGGCCAGCCGGTCACCCTGACCGATACCGGCCGGACCGCGCTGCTCGCCGCCCGCCGCTCACCCGCCATGGGCCACCCCATGCCCGCCCGCCCTGCCGGAGCCTGGCCGACATCAGCCCGTCGCCACTGACCGCAAGCGCGGGGGGTGCCTCCGCCCCCGCCTGCAGAAAGCACCCCACGTGTCCCTTCACGAACCCGACTACGAACTCGACGGCCTCGAGCCCGCTGACGACGGGCACGAGCAGCACCGCCACCACCTCGGGATCTCTTCCTTGAGAGTGCTCGGCGAGCACCGCACGGACACCGACAGCTACTTCGTGCTCCTGGAGGAGGGAGCCACCTGGGGCATTCCGGGAAGCCCTCAACTCCGGGCAGTTCACGTCTCCCGTGACCTGAGCGCCCGAACCTTCGAGGTCGACTCCAAGGAACTCCCGCTATACGCGATGGCCCAGTCGTACCTGATAGCCCGCGGCTGTCCCTCCGACGCGCTCAACCCACCGGAGGGTGTGCACGACCCCGCAGACGACCGCACCCGGGCCCTGGAGGCACGCGTCCGCGGCGACGGTGACCACTTCGCCCTGCTGGCCAGCTACACCGCCGACATGCGCGACCCCGTCGAGACGGTCGTGATGCTGCGCTCCCTTGACCACCAGGCGGTGCCGGAATTTCGCATCCTGCTGGAGCAGTTCGACTGGGACTCCAACACCCACACCCTGCGAGAAGGCGGCTTCGAGACGTACGCCGCCGCGGTCCAGTGGTGGGAGGCATGGTCGGACGAGGAGGCCCCGGCGCTACCGCCGCCGGCTCCGACCGCACGCCGCAGCCCGGCCCCAACCGCCCCGGCGACACCCGTCCCGCCGGTGTCCCGACGGCCTCCAGGACGCTGAACACGGCCTTCGACCAAGCTGCTTTCGGCGGACCGGCGGCGCGCAATATAGCCGCCGATCCCCGGTTTCGGAAACCGGGGATTCTCCGGACCCTTTGCAACACCACCGCCCCACTGAGGGCGGCCACTTCCTGTTGTTCTGCCTGGTCTGGAGCCATCCCCTGTGTGCTACACACCCGCGTCTATCGCCGCCACTGTCGTAGGCGGCGCCCCATCCCGTTCCGCCGCCCCCGCGGTACGCCATCACGTCGCGCCGCGCACGGCTCGGCGGGCCGAGCCGGTGCTTGCTGTCGCTGTCCATGCCCGTGCCGACGGCGACTCCACGGCCGTGGGTGTGCTGCGGCGCGAAGAGCCGTTCACGGCCTCGGTCACCGACGGCGCCTGGCTGCACGTCACCACCGCCTCGGGCATCACCGGCTGGGTCGACGACGGTGACCTCCGCCGTGACGACGGCCTTCGCCCGAACTGACCCGCCCGTATCTTCCCTTCTTCCAGGAGCCCTGTTTCGTGTCCGACATCCCCGACATCCCCGACGTCTTCGACGGCGACGTGCTCGGCCTGTTCGCCGCGCGGATCGAGGCTCAGTTCGGCCTCGGCCTGAGCGAGCTCGCCCAGGCCGTCCACGCCGCCCCCCAGGCTCATCCCGGTGCTACCCAGGCGATCCACTGGTACGGGCTACTCTCCGAGGCCCAGCAGGCGGTAGAGGTTGCCGAGGACGCGCTGGTTGCGGCGCTGGAGACAGCAGTCGGGGATCAGCTGGACGACCCGGTGATGGAGCTGGCCCACCAGGTGAACCACGCTGTCGCCGCCCGCGACGGCCGGGCCATCACGCTCCGGTTCCTCCTGCAGGCCCCTGCTGAAATGGCCCGCATCGAGCAGCGCTTCGGGCCCCGGGTGACGACCACGCTGCCCACCCCAGTTCCGGCCCAGCCCGCGCGGGTCCGGGGCGGTGCGCGATGAGCGACGGACGCAGGCCCAGTACCCAGGACGCCCGTCTGGAGGGCGTGTTCGGCGGGCTGCTGGACGAGCTCCACGAGCGCGCGGTGCGTCCCGGAGCCTCGCCGGCCCTGGTCCGGGCCCTGGAGCTGCGCGTCTTCCTCGCCCTGGCCGAGGCGCAGGTCGTGCGGGTCCGTGACCGCGTCCACGCGGCGATGGCCCCCGACGCGGAGCTGGACTTGCTGAGTTCCGATGCGCTGCGGTTCGACGCCGAGTGGCTGGAGGCCGCGCTGGCAGCGCGCAGCAGCTACCGGACCGCACTGGACAAGCTGCTCGCCGCGATGCCGCCGCCAGCAGTCCGCCTGCCCGCCGCACCGGTCCCGGTCCGGCCGGCAGCCCTGAGCAGCAGTCTCCCGCCGGTCCCTGCCGGGGCTGGAGGCGGAGCGGCGGTCCGGGGAGGCTGAGTGCCCGATCCGTACGCTGCCTCGCGAGCTGCGGGCGAGCGGATCGGAGCCCTCTACGGCCGCCCCGTTGCCGACCTCGCCGTGGACGCCGTGCCCGGCAGCATGCGTCACGCCCTGCTCAACAGCTTCGATGCCCTGCAGTACGCCGACCGCGCCGTCACCTTCCACGCCGAGCAGCTCCACCGGCTGACTCACCCCGACCGCGCGATCGAATCCGTGGACGTCAGCCACATCGCCGACGCCACCCGCCGCCTGGCCCACGCCGTCACCGTCCGCGACTCCCACGCCCAGGTCCTCGGCGACGTGCTGAACAGCCTGGTCCGCGTCCCCGACGTCACCTCCCCGGCATCCGCTGCGCCCCAGGCCCTGGCCGTCGCACCGGGCCCGCCTCCGGCCGCGCCCACCGAGCCCGCCCGCTCGCGCTGACCCCCTTTTCTACTTCTCGACCATCCCCGTCCGTCTGGAGTTCCCGCCTTGGCTGCTGCCCGCCTGCCCTCGAACGACCTGCCCCGCGTTGCCGAGGCGCTGGAGATGATCGCGCCGCGCTGGAGCGTGTGGGTGCTGATGACCTTGGCCTCCCAGCCCGGCCCGCTGCGCTACACCAAGATCAAGGAGCACCTGCCGTGGCTCGGTGACGGCCAGCTTCACCCCCGGCTGCGGGCGCTGTCCGATGCCGGGCTCGTCGAACGCACCGCCCAGACCCGGCTGCACGTCACCTACGGTCTGACCGCCCGGGGCCGGGAGCTGATGCCGTCCTTGACCGCTCTGGCGGGCTGGGGTGACGCGCACCTGGAGAAGAACCTCGTTCTCAACCGCGTGACTGGGAAGGCCGAACCGGAGCGGATCCCGGCCGCGCAGAACGCCGAGGACACCCTCGCCGTGATCGGCCACCGGCACGCCACCGTGCTGCTGTGGACCCTCAAGGTCCGCGGGACCACGACCATGGCCGCGCTCTCCGCCGAGGCGATGGCCGACCACAGTCCCAGCGCGATCTACTCGCCGATCCGGCGGCTCATCGACGACGGCATCGTTTCCGTCTCCCGCGATGACGTCGCCTCCCTGCAGCTGACCGCCCCGGGCCAGGCTCTCGCCCCGATCTACCGGGCCCTGTCGGCGTGGGCCACCGCCCGCCCGGTCCCGGACGCCGAGACCCACCCCGTGTGGGGCGCACCCCGCATTCCGGCTGCCGCCCGCTCCGGGCAGTGGGCAGCTCACCAAGCCCGAAAGAGCAGCCAGGCCGTCGCCGTGCGTCAGCCGCTGGCCCCCGCCCCGGTCACCGCCTGGCGGCCTGGCGAGCTGTTCTCCGCAGCCACCAGCGGACCGAGCCGATGAACCCCACCCGCTCCCTGCCACCTTCCGGCCGCCCGCCGCCGGCATCCCCTTCGCTCCCGGCGCCCTGGCGCTGAGCCCTGACGGAAAGCCCCGCCCGTTGACCGCTCGCTCGACCGCAACCGCTCCACCTGCCACGTACGGGTCCGTACTGGGCAGCCGGTACGTGGCCCGCCTGCTCGGGGGAACCCTGATCGGGCGCCTGCCCAACGGCATGGTCCCCGTCTCGCTGGTCTTGTGGATCACCGCGGGCGGCGGGTCGCTGGCCTTCGCCGGACTCCTCGCCGCGCTCTACGGGCTGGCCTCCGGGCTCTCGCAGCCGGTCAAGGGCCGCCTGATGGACCGCTACGGGCAGACCCGCGTCTCCGTTCCGGCCGTCCTGCTCAACTCCTCCTGCCTGGTGGCACTCCCGTGGATCGGGGCAGACGGACAGCCGGCGGCCGTGACCGCGGTCGTGGGGTTCGCGGGGCTGATCACCCCGCCGCTTGAGGCCGGCCTTCGTGCCTTGTGGCGGACGGTCTTGCCCGATGCGGGGCGGCGCCGCGTCGTGCAGGCCCTCGACACCGGCTCCCAAGGGCTCCTCTACATCGTGGGCCCCCTGCTCGCCTCGTTGCTGGCCACCGCGCACAACCCCGACACCGCCCTGCGGGCCACCGCGGCCCTCGGGCTCGCGGGATCGTCCATCGTCCTGAGCGCCGGCCCCTCGCGGTACTGGCGCCCAGCCGCAGACGGGCCCTCGGGCACCGGACGCCTCATGAGCACGGGCCTGGTCCTGCTGTTCACCGCACTGGCGGGGACCGGGTTCGCGCTCGGCGCGATGAACGTCTGGGCCGCGGACATGGCCGCCACACACCAGATGGCCACGCTATCCGGGGTACTGCCCGCCGCGTTCTCCACCGGCAGCTTCCTGGGCGGCCTGATCTATGCCCGCAGGACCTGGCCCGGCACCACGACCACCCAACTGATCACCAGCAGCGCCCTGTTCCTTCTCGGCTGGCTGCCCCTGCTGACTTATCCCGGCCCCCGAGCGGCGGTCGCCCTCGCCGGGATACCGGGCCTGTTCCTCACCTTGATCATCACCAACGGCTTCCACACGGTGGACGCCCTGGCCCCCGCCTCCCGCACCACCGAGGCATACGCCTGGCTGATCCTCTCGGTCGGCACGGGACAGGCCGCCGGCACCGCACTCGCCGGCGCCCTCTCGCACAGCCCGCAGATCCTCGCCGCCCTGCCCGCGGCCGGTGCCGCCACCGCGCTGACCGTGCTGATCGTCGCCCGCCCCAAGCTCGGCCCCGGCCGTCGCATGGGCCGCCACCGGCGCCCGCGCCGCTCCCGGCAGCACGCCCCACTCCCGCACGACGCATTCCCTGCGCCCGCTCACGGCCCCAGCCGCTAACGGCCGTTGCCGCCCAGCCCGACGGTCACCACCCGACGGTCCGGCCCCTGAACGTATCCGTCCCACCCTCCCCGGAAACACGATGCCTCCCAAGCACGCCGCCCTGCGGCCACCCACCGGCCGACACGTCCGCGTCCCCGCCTTCGGACCCGTACGAGGCGTCTACGTCCCGCGCACCGCCGATGCCGGCGCCTTCGCGATGAGCACGTACGGCATCCCGCTGCTGGTCCTGGCCGTCACCGACTCGGCCACCCTGACCGGCATCGCCTTCATGCTCGAATGGGTTCCCCGCCTCGGCGCGTTCGCCCTCGCCGGCGCCGCCGTGGACCGGTTCGGCAGCACCCGCATCCTGCGCATCGCCTCGGTCCTGCGCGCGCTCGTCGTCCTGGCCGCCGCGGTCGTGCTCCCCGCCGTCGGTGGCACCCCCGCCATCACCACGGTCATGCTGCTCGCCGCGTTGACCGGCGTACTCACGGAGTTCTCCTACATCGCCGCCGAGACCGCGGGCGGCGCAGCCAGCCGGGACGCCGGAGGCCACGCCCACCGCGTCCAAGCCGTCCTGTTGGGCATCGACCAGGGCGCCACGCTGGCCGGCCCGGCCTTGGCCGGTGTCCTGCTGCAGTACACCGGTGCCACCGGCATGCTCCTGACCATCGCCGCGTGCTCCCTGCTCGGCGCGGCCCTGGCCCCCCGCCAGCGCCCCGTCTGGCCCCAGGACGCCCCGGTCCCTGTCGCCCAGGGACTCCAGATCGGCTGGCGGACCCTGCGCTCGCTGCCCGCTCTGGGCTGGCTGTGCGTCGGGCTGCTGCTGTCGAACACCGCGATCGGCCTCGTGCAGGCCGCAGGTCCCGTCCTGGTCATCCAGCAGCTCGGCGGCACCAGCAGCCAGGTCGGCCTCGTCTGGTCGGCCGCCGCCATCGCCTCCCTGGCCATGGTCGCCCTCGCCCGGTTCGCGATCGACCGGGCCGGTCTGTGGCTGGTCGGCGCCACCGCTGCCGCACTCGCCTCCCTGGCCTGCCTGGCACTGGCCGCCGCCGACACCTACACCACCTTCCTGGTTCTGGTGGCACTGCTGATGGCCGGCGAGGCGGGCATGACCGTGGTGCTGCGCACCCTGCGCGCCCACCTCGTCCCCGCCGAGGTGTTCGGCAGCACCCTCAGCCTGATCATCCTGCTGCTCCTCGCTCCGTTCCCCCTTGCCGGAGCCCTGGTCGCGCTCATCCCGCCCGACCTGCTCGGCCACGCCATCACCGCCTGCGCCGTCCTGCAGGCCGCAGGACTTGCCGTGTCCTTCGCGAAACTCCGCACCCATCCGGCCACCCGCCGCCCGCTCCCCGTCTGACCGCGCCGGGCCACCAACCCCCTCGAAAAGGACCACGATGACCGCGACCTCCGACACTCCCCAGCACCAGCACCGCCGCCTGCGCCTGCGCGAAGTCGCCGACCTCGACGACACGGCCTTCTCCGACTACCTGCAGGACCGCTTCGACAACCTGGTGACCGCCGCGATAGCCGACGCCGCCAGCTACCTCCGCCCCGCCCAGCACGACCTCCTCCACGCTCCCGACCGCCTCCACGACCTGCGCGACGCGCTCACCTTCGCCGAGGGCGACCTGCAGGTCGCCGTCGAGCGGATGACCTACCGCCGAGACCCCCGCGCCGCCCGTACCACCCGACAACTGCGGCAGGTACGCACCGCCCGCCACCAGGTCCACCGGGAAACCGCCGACCTGCGCCGAGCCGAAGACCGTACGCGCGAAGCCGCCGCGGTGACCCCGTCCACCGACACGGTCACCACCGCCAGAGGCTGGCTCGCCCACGCCTACCCCGCCCGCTTCGCTCAACTCCTCGCCCAGGCCCACGTCGCCGCGGGCCTGCCCGCTCGCCCGCTCGCCAAGGACATCTTCGACACCATCGAGGAGGGCTGGGCCGACGGTCACCTCACCGCCCCCATCACGCCGGGCGTCGAGCACCTGCTGGCCAAGGGAGTTGTGGCCGTCCGCAGCACAGTCGCCGACGACGCCCGCGACCAGAACAACCGCGATCCCGCGCTGCGCCACCCGCTGCTGCAGCGGCGCTGGAACACGGCACTGGAAGAACTGGTCAGCCTGACCGTGCCGGTGGCTCGCGCCTCCAGCCCCTCCGCCTTGGGTGCCCTGCCCAGGGATTTCTCCGGCCTGCCCGAGCAGGACGCCTTCAAGATCCTCAACGCGCGCCGGTTCCTAGTCGCCATCTGGCAGCGCCGGGCCGAACACACCCGCTTGGTCCACCAGTACGCGGGGACAGTCACCGAACGGCGCCGCGCCGCTCCCGACCACGACCTGCGAAGCCAGGCTCTGGACGAAACCCTCGACCGTCTCGTCGCCGAGCACCCGGCCGCCGCCGCCCGCATCCTGGCCCGGCTCCGCCCGTACGCCACCGCGGACGGCAGGCTCGAGGAGGACGTGTTCACCCCGGCCCTGCGCGCCCAGGCCAAGCGCGAGGTCCTCGCCGACCTGGCCGCCATCCGCAGGCCCGACGTCGTATTGCCCTCCGCGATCGCTCCCCGCCGGGGCCTCGCCGCCACTGCTGCCCTCGCTGCCCGCTGACCGCCATCTCTTCCGCCAGGAGACGCCCTTGCCTTCACCCGCCCCCCGACCCACCGCCAGCACTCCCGTCGACGGCGATGTTCACGTCACACCCCGATACCTCGCCGGATCACCCGGCCACGGCGATACCGGCTTCACACCCGTCGCGCACTGGCCCCACCACCACCTCGACGAAGGCCCGCACCAGCTCGTCGTGACCAGCCCGGACCACCGCATCCGGATCGGCTGGGCCGGAGACGACTACGACCTGTGGACCATCAGCGCCGCGCCGGACGCTGTCTCCGGACCCCAGTGGACCGCGATCGTCAACCAGAACACCCCGCCCGAGCTCGTCGCTGCCCTGACCACCGAGCTCGCCCAGGACTGGGACGACGGCCAGGACCGCTTCCTCACGGCCCCGTCGCCGTACTGGGCCGACAGCGTGGCACCGCTGGTCGCGGCTGGCTGGAAGCGCACGGGCGCCGAGCTCGGCAACGTGGAGCTGGCCGCCCCCGACGGCAACGCGGGAATCTCCACCAACCGCTCGCGCCGCGACCTGGAAGACGGGACGCAGCTGTGGGCCGGCCCTCCGGGCTGGGGCACCCGCGCGGAGATCACCTTCAGCCCCCGTACGCCCTCCCACCTCATCGCCGCCACGGCGGCGGCCTTCACCGATCCGACTCCCGCGGCCCGCTGGCGCGAGAGCCTCCACCCCGAGCTCGCCGCCCGCGCCCAGCTCACCCCCGTCGTACCGCCCCGCCCGCCGGTGCCCACCCCCCGCGACCTGCGCCCCCGCCTCGGAGTCCGCCCGCCCGTCCCGATCGGCAGCATTCCGCGCTGGAGCACGGCCACCACCCCCTCGGCCGCCCTGCCCGCACGCCCCGCCGCACGGCGCTGACCGACCAACGAGGAAGCCTGTGGCCCTGTTCACCGAGCAGCTGTTCGCCGACCACCTCACGCTGCCGTACCCCGAGGCCGCCGTCGTCGGCGACGCCTACTACGCCGCCCCCGTGCCGGACCTCCCGCTGCGGCTGCGCATCGACTTCGCCCCCACGATCTACGCCGGGCGCTACGACGGGCTGCGCCTGCAGGTCGTGCACCTCGACAAGGGCCCGATCGACACCGCCGTGCTGCGCTTCGCCGACCACGGTGCCTTCGACGTCCGAGACCGGCGCTTGGGCCGCAGGCCCGGCGAAGGCGGGTACGGCACGTTCAATGACTGGCACCACAGCGAGCACCCGCCCTGGGCCGGCATCGGCGTCACCCGGCTGCGAGCCGCGATCGACCAGTACGTACGCCTGTGGATCCCCGGCGCCCCGCCGGTACGCACCAGTCCGCCTCTCACGGCTCCGGTGCCGCAGGCACGGACCTCCCCGTCCCGTGCTCGGTAGGCGGACCCCTTCCACCCGGCTGCCGCCGCCGGCCCGCAGCATCCGCCGACGCACCAGCGTCGGCAGCCTCATTCCCTTCTTCACCGACAGGACCTCTTCCCACATATGAGCCTTCGCCTCGCCCGCCCCGCTCACCTGGCCGTTGCCGTCGCAGCCCTGGCCGCGGGCACCCTGCTGCCCGCGCAGGCCGTGGCCGCCCCGGACGTCCCCGCGGTACTGGGCCCCGGCTACACCATCCCGGACTCCGACGGGCACGTGGCCTCCAGCCACATCGGCGCCTACGGCCCGCTCGGCCCCGCCGTCCACGGAGACACCGAGACCTACTGCGCCGACCCCGAGCGCAAGGGCCCTGCCGACGCCGGAGGCTACGGCGACCCGCAGCCGGTCCCGTCCTGGACGTCGTCGGTGACCGGGAAGCCCGTCACCAAGGAGAACCTGGCACAGGCCGCCTACGTGATCGGCAAGTACGGGCAGACCCGCAATAACGCCCAGGCCGCCGCGGTCGACGCCGTGGTGTACGACTACCTGGCCGGCGGCACCTACGCCCTCGACGGCGACCGAGGCAAGCAGCGCCTGGCCTACCCGGTCGTCTCCCCGACCGCCCGCACCCTCGCCCAGGGCTACGTCGCCGAGGCCAAGAAGTTCGCCGGCCCCTACGCCCTCCAGATCACGCCGTCGGTGAAGACCACCACCACGGGTACGAAGGTCACCGTCGCGGTCAAGGTCACCACCACCGCCGGCACGCCGGTCCCGAAGGTCGCCGTCACGCTCACCGAGTCAGGCTCCGGCACTGCCTCCGGCAAGGTCACCACCGACGACAACGGCACGGGCGCCTGGGAGTTCACCGCTGAGAAGCCCGGGACCGCCAGCGTCACCGCGACGGCCGAGGGACTGCCCGCCGTCGGACTGCAGGTCCTCACACCCAAGAACCCGGCCGCCCAGCGGATGCTGCTCGCGGGGGGCACCAACAGCGTCAACGACTCCGCCGCCATCACCGTCAGCGAGGCCACCGGCGGCGTGACGATCCGCAAGAAGGACCCCGAAGGCACCCGCCTGGTCGGCGCCGCGTTCCAGCTCCTGGACTCCGACGGCAAGCAGATCGCCGCGGGCAAGACCGACGAACAGGGCAACCTCGTCTTCGACAAGCTCCCCGCCGGCACCTACCGGCTGCGCGAGACCTCCTCCGGCAGCCCCATCCACGACCTGATCCCCGAACAGACCATCACCATCACCGCCGGACGCACCGCCCAGGCCAACCCCCTCGACCTCGTCGACCCGTTCAAGAAGGCCCACCTGTCGGTGAAGAAGACCGACAAGAACACCGGCAAGACCCTGCCGGGCGCGGTCATCGCCATCCGCGCCGACGAGACGGACAAGACCGGCAAGCACACCCCCGGCAAGGTGATCACCAGCCTCACCACCGGGACCGACGGCACCACGACAATCCCCCTCGACGTCACGCTCAGGACGGGCACCCGCTACTGGGCCGGCGAGACCAAGGCCCCCGACGGCTACCAACTCGACACCACTCCGGTGGCGTTCACCGCCCGGCCCGGCGCCGACGTCACTGTCACCCTCGCCGACAAGCCCACCTCGACTACACCGCCGAGCCCGAGCACCCCCCCCGCGACACCCCCGGCCACCACCCCGCCCACGACGCCGCCCGGATCCCTCGCCCACACCGGCGCCGACGCCACCACCTGGCTCGCCGGCGGAGCCACCGCCCTGATCGCGGCAGGCGGCGGGCTCTACCTGATCAACCGCCGCCGCCGTACGGGCGACGCCCCCAGCTGACCCCGCGCCGCCGGGCCCGACTTCGGAGCCCGCGCCACACCGTCCCGCACCGCCCGATCCCGCCCGGAGCATCCTCATGAAGCACCACCCCCTCCTCTTCACCGCGCTCGCCCTGACCGCCACCGCCGTCCTGACAGGCCCGGCCACCACCGCCACCGCAGCCCCCTCCCCGTCCGCCGAAGCCCCCAAGGGCCAGGGCGACCCCGTGCCGGTGGACAAGGCCGGACTGCGCATCGTCAAGACGGACCCCGAAGGCCAGCCCGCCCCCGGAGCCGCCTTCCAACTGCTCGACTCCGCAGGCAAGACGCTCGCCGAGGGCAAGACCGGCGCCGACGGCACCCTGGCCTTCTCCGACCTCGCCCCCGGCGTCGTACGCCTCAAGGAGACCGCGTCCGGCAGCCCCCTGCTGGGCACGGTCCCCGACCAGGACGTCGTCGTGGCGCCCGGCGAGCCCAAGGTCCTTGCCATCACAGACCCGTACAAGTCCGCCGGCCTCACCCTCAAGGTCACCGACAAGGCCACCGGCAAGGGCCTGGCCGGAGCCATCGTCAACATCGCCCCGAAGGACGCCAAGGACGACAAGGGCGCCTTCACGCTCACCACCGGCGCCGACGGCATCGCCAAGGCCCCGCTCCCCGTCGGCAAGAAGACCGGCAGCACCTACACCGCCACCGAGAACAAGGCTCCGGATGGCTACCGGCTGGATACCACCCCGGTGGAGATCACGGCCAAGCCGGGCGCCGAGACCACCGCGGCCCTGACCAACACGGCCACGGCCAAGCCCACCGAGGACCCGACCGGCAAGCCGACGGCCAAGCCCACCGGCGACCCCACTGCCCCGCCCACGCCGACCGCCTCGTCCTCAACCGGCACCGGGGAGCCCACCCCGACCGCATCCTCCTCCAGCAGCCCGGACATCGGCACCGCCACCTCCACCGCACCTGACGCCACGCCCGAAGGCTCCCTCGCCCACACCGGCGCCGACAGCACCAACGGATGGCTCCTGGCGATCGGCGGGCTTCTCCTAGCAGCAGGAGGCGGCGCCGTCTACGCCGCTCGTCGACGCAAGAACCGCGACGCCGAAGCAGAAGCCGGTACCGGACAGCACCGGCGCACCGACGACAACTGACCTCACCACCCACCGGCCCCGGGAACCCGACAGGTTCCCGGGGCCTGCTGCGTCCTGAACCGCAAAGCGGCGCCTCATGCTGTTGCGGAATCCGCTGGGCAGGGGCGGATCGCAGGGGCATAACCGGGTAGGGGCGGCCCTCGCGGACGCTTATCCCTACCTCGGGTCAGCCACCGAGGAGTTCCGTTCGGATCCGGTCCCAGCTGGGGCGAGGGCTCCCCACCGGATGCACGACGGTGAGCAAGCGGCCTTCCAGAAACAGGTCGAGTCGATCGGATGTTTGAGAGGACCACCGGTTGCGCTGGGCTCGGTGGTCTACGGGCACCCGCTCTCCCAAGATGCCGAGCAGTACTTCGTGGCGCGCTTGGCCGACAGCGTCGCTGCGGATCCACCGGCCGCGGACGGGGACATCGGAAACTGTGCCGAGCGTCTCCTCCTCGCGGCCGAAGGACCGGTCCATCGCTGCCTCGACCAACGGCTCGGCCCGGCTGAGCGCCTGCCGGACCTGCCCTTCGGGGGGACTGGTTGCTACCGCATGGTCGGTCTCGACCGTGTGGGCCATGGCCACACGCAAGTCTTCCGGGTTCACGACTTCCGGCCGACGACGCGGAACGGGCCTCGGTATGTGGAACTTCCAAGGGAGCGCGCTGCCCGGCGTGTCGATCCACCCCGTTTTGAGGCTGTCTGCGGCGGGAGAGCCATCAGGCAGGAAGATGTCAACGTAGACGCCGCCTGCTCCGAGCCAGACCCAGCTCATGAAGTAGGCGTGGTCGTCGTGGTCGACGGACCACTGGGCGAGCCTTTCCAGGCGGGCTCGCTGCTCCGGCGTGCCCTTGCCGGCTGGGAACATCTTCTTGTGGTTGCGGCGGCGGCCCCGTGCCTCCCCGGCGAGCGGACCGGCGGCCAGGTCGTACAGCAGGTCCGGTCGCACACCTGTCTTGGCGTAGATCCCGGCGAGTTTCGCGGGCAGGACGTCGAAGCTGCTGAGGTCGTCAGTTCCGGGAGCCCAGTTGAAGAGGGACTCGCTGGCTGCGGTCATCACCCCGAGGCCGGTGCACTCGCTGACGAAGCGCTTGATGTGGCCGGAGCTGGAATCGAGAGCTGCGCAGTCGACACCGAGCGGTTGCGAACCGTGGGTGCTTCCACCTATGTAGCTCAGCAGCAGGCTGATCTCATGGTCGCGTACACGCTGGTCAACGTTCTTGCGGAGGTCGCAGGCGAGGGCGTTGATGTTGACCAGGGCTGCCAACGAGACAGGCAGTGGGCCTTGGCCGATCTCGACAGCGTCGACGGCCTCCGCGCCCGACGCCCCCTTCTCTACCGTGAAGCGCCACACCCGGGCGCGTACCGAACTCATAGACGAAGCGTAAGACGGCCATCTGACAGACCCGACGGCGCTGTTGCTCTCGCAGCGGTGACGACAGTTCGCCGATGGCAGACAGGAAAGACCCCGCAAGGGCTGGTGCAACCTCGCAGTGAATGTCAACCTAGACGACCTCCCCCAGGTTCTGGGTTTCCGCAGGTCAGAGAGGTGATGCTTGTGACCGTGGACTTGTCGAGTGCTGGGTTCCGCACCACTATCGAAAGGTTGCGACTGCATAGTTGGCTTCTGGGGCCTGGCCAGCCGACGGAGGTCATCGATTGCTTCCCCGAGGCGAACGGCGACTTCACCCTGATCGTCGACGACCGGGCTGACACCCATATCTCCTCGGCCGATGGCCGGCTCTATCTCGGCTGGTTTCCCGACGGCCGGCCCGGAGCCGAGGGCGAGGGCTGGGTCCTGGCCGTCACTGGTACCGCGAAGGTTCCCGGCTACCGCGTCGTCTTCGACCCGCAAACACCGGCACGGCTCGTGGCCGCTACCGTTTCCGAGGTGCTCGCCACCGCTCGCCGGATGTAGTGGGCCCGCCGACTTGCGACTAAGACCATCGCCTCCTGCCTTCCAGCGGCTCGCCCTTCCTCCCGGGGTCCGTTCTCGCAGACCCGGCGGTGCACTTCCACATCCAACGCAGCGCTTTCCAACCTTGAGGAGAACCGTGGCCCCCCAGCCCGAGACCGGCACCGAGATGACCGTCGCCGACCTGATGAAGCAGCTGTCCGCGGCGGACCCCACCGCCCGTGTCCGGCTCGCGATCAACCCCTTCTTCGCCATGGCCCACAAGATGGGCGCTGTGATCGTGAGCGCGGACGTGGACGGGCGACCGATCGTCTATCTCGCGGAGGACGCGGCGGCGGTGCAGTACGGCAACCTGCCCAGGCCGGTTGCCGAGGCGCTCACGTGGATGCCCCCGGTTGAGCCACCTTCCCGCGGTCGGCGGCTCCGCGCCGTCGCCGACGATGAGACGAGCCACGACACCCCCTGACGACAAGGAGCACCCCTGCCCCCGTCCCATAACTCTTCTTCCTTCCCCGCGTACTGGGTCACCCCTCGCCACCTCGCCGGCGACGACGGCGTGCTTGCCGACCAGGTCGGCTCCCACCTCACCGCCGCAGGCTGGAACAGCCTCACCCTCGTCCGCGGCCGACGTGAGCCCGACGAGCCCGACGGTGCCCGGCAGGTTCTTCGCAGCACCGTCCTGCACGTCGCTCCGGACGCACTGCGCTGGGCGCAGTGGGTGCTGGCCGACGAGCCCATCCTCCTGGGTGATCAGCCGGTGGCCTGGACGGTCTCTGCCCGCGCCACCCCCGCCGGTCTTCCCCAGTGGAATGCCTACTTCTCTGCCGGCACCCCGCCGGAAGCCGTCACCGACTTCCTGCTCGCCGTGGAGGACCGCCCGGATCCCGCCCACGGCTACGCCGGACCGCAGGTGGTCCTCGACGCGCTGGCAGGGGGTGGATGGGTCTGCGACATCGACACCCCCAGTGCCATGTCTGACCCGCGGCTGGCCGCCAGCATGGTCTTGACTGCCTTGCCAGATGAGGGCATCCAAGACGGCGACCCGCTCGTCCTTGATCCCGAGGCGGAAGCGGCGGGATGGCAGGCTTGGTGCGAACCGAGGATGGGCGCCGGGCTCATGTGGGCCGCCATGTTCTCCGCGAGTACGCCACATGATCTGGTTGCAGCCTTCGCCGCCTCTCTGTCCTCACCCGCACCGGTACTGCGCCATACTCTGCCGGAGATCAGTGAGGGCCAGCTCACCGTGCAACCGACAATCTGATACGCCGACGGCCGGACCCCCTTGGGTTCGGCCGTCGGCCTTTTGTCTCACGACACGGTCATCGGTCGATGTGCGGCTCCGGCAGACCGTCGCGTTGCCTGCCACGACCGACAGCCCCGCCCGGACTCGCCGTTGTGCGCGAGTCGGGCGGGGTGCCAGGCGGAGACGGTCGCCTTTGGCCACCGGTCAGCGGCCGTGACCCCTGGTACCTCCGGGCGGCTGGTCGCCAGGCTTGTACCAGTGCACAGCCGGGAGCACCCCATCTGCGGTCAGGCTTTCCGTGAGATGTGCAGCACGGGCACGGATACCGGAGCGGCGCACCGCCTGGGCGTTGGCTGCGCCGAGCAAGGACTGCAGCTCGGCGAACGTCGCAATGACTCGCTCGCTCTCCGGAAGTGCGATTTCATCGCGGCGCTCGGTGGACCTGGCGCCAAGGATCTGCGTCCGGTCTGCTCCGAGGGCAGCGAGGGCCAGCATGAGCCGCACCTGCGGGCCGTCGGCTGCGGCGAGACCGGTGAGGGCTTCGGCGGACACGAACTCGGTCACGGAACCTCCCTGATAGGAGCGGGCGGGGACAAGGGGCTCAGCGGGCTGTTGCCTTGAATAGGGCAGTCTGCCCGTAGACGGTGACTTCCGCTGGGCTTCCGGAGACGACCAGGAGGACGGCCCGGTCACGAATTACGGTCTGCTGGACGACGGTGCGTCGCCCGCCGGCGGTGACGGTGAGGACCTGCCCCCACTGCTCGTCACCGAGATGGGGCACCGGCACCGTCTGGGTGCGGACCTCCGCCACGGTGGTGGCGGTGACCAGCTGGTACGACGGGCAGGCGCCCATCGCGGTCATGATCCGGCCGACGCCCGCGGACAGGTCCTTGGGCGGGGCGGAGTACAGCTCCTCGGTCAGCTGGGTGCCGCCGGGGCCGGTGAATACCCGCTTGGCCTGGTTCGGGAACATCGCGTACGGGTTGTCTGCGGTGCTGCCCAGCTGCTCCAGCTGCGGGCAGCCCTCGACGGACGCCTCGGGCGAAGTCGTGGTTGCGGCGGGGCGGGCGGTGTAGCCGGGGCCGAGATCGGCGGCGGTGAGCAGCCTGTCCGCCAGCCGCGCTGACGGCAGCACTTCGTGGTCGCCGGCGGTAGGTACGGGCGTCTCCGCCAGTGCCTTGGCGGGCGCACTGCCGGAGGGCTGGGCGGAACAGCCGGTCAGGGCCCAGAGGGCGAGGCAGGTGCTGGTGAGGATGGCGGAATGGCGCAGGCGCATACGGGTTCCCTGGGTCGGATGCGGGTGGGCTGACCGTGGCTGCCTCCTCCGAGCGGCAGGGCGGGAATGCAGAGGGTCCAGGGGTGCGGTGCCGCATCAGTGGTCGAGGGAGCGCAGGCCCTCCTCGAGGGTGCCGAACTTGCCGTTGCTCGGGCCGCTGTTGCGGTTGTACCAGGCCACGTCCAGGCGCGGCTCCAGGGTCTCGTGGCCGGCCCGGCAGCGCAGCCAGATCCGGCTCTGGGTGCACAGGATGACCCAGTCCCGGTACGCCTCGCACTGCGGGCAGGCGCGGACCTCACCGTCGACGACCAGGGGGCGCCGCCACGGCATGAACCGGCCGGCCAGCTCGTCGTCCGTGTCCATCCGGAAGTCCGGCGGCAGGAAGTTGTCCACTACCACAGCGGACGGAGCAGGTTCGGGCGCCGGCTTAGTCGGCTCGGGCCACTGCGGCTCCGGGTACGCCAGCCACGGGACACCCGCCGGCCCCATCTCCCCATGTTCCTGCTTCGCCTTCCTGCGACCGAACACTTGGGCTCCCCTCCCAGAGTTGGCTCCCCGCATACGGCGGCGGGTCATGAAGCGTGCCCCACCGCCCCCACCTGCGGCAACTCACGAATTCCTGAAAGCCCGGTCACCTCCTGCGACCCTGAGTGTCCTTCGCGGCCAGGTTCCCGGCCTTCTGTCCCGTCCGACCGTTTCTTACCTCTTTCCCACGCGACCTTGCGCGGTCCGCAGTTCGTCCCAGGGCATGTTGCCGCTCGTCGGTACGGGCGGGCTCGAGGTCCCGCAGCATCTTGTCGCTCGCTCCGATGCTCTGGGGCTACGAGCGGGAAGCGATGACCACATCCGTTCGGACATGCTCCTCGAACAGCCCGCCCTGCGGCCGGGTGGCGATCAGCGCTTTGCGGAGATCACGTTCGAAGGCGGGGCGATCGGAGGCGAGCGCGGCCGGGCTGGTGAAGCTGAAAGAAAGCTGGAGCCCGACGACATCGTCCACGGTCCGGCTGACCAAGCGATCCCAGTGAATCGCCTCGATCCGGGAGAACGGTGAGCGGAGCAGAACCTCCTCGTGCCGCACGTCTGGATAGGCGCCCAGGGCGGAGTCAGGACGGCGGTTCGGGCCCAGATAGCGGTTGCGGACCTCCTCGACCACAGGCAGCCAGGGCGGGAGTTTGAGGTCTTCGTGCCGCGCTCCGCAGGTGGCGAGCACTACTGCTCCGCTGGGTTCGATCAAGGTGTCCAGGTCGTGCAACAGCCGTTCGCGGTCAGTCCAGTGGAACGACGCGCCCATGACTGTCAGCAGTACCGGCCCCACGTTCAGCGCGAGCAACGTGCTGGAGTCCCCGAGCCGCCAGTCGATACCGCTGACCCCCGCCTCGGCCGCAAGCCGGCGTCCCTCGGAGATCATCTCCGGCTCGGGATCAACCGCGACCACCTCGCGGACCAGCGCGGAGAGTGGCAACGTCAGTGCTCCACTGCCGGCCCCCAAGTCCAGCACCCGCTGAGTCCCGTCCAGCGAAAAGCGCGCACTGAGCAGGGAGAACAACCGAATGTCATACGCAGGCCGAAACCTCGCGTAGTACGGCACCGTCGAAGCGAACAAGCCAGGCGGTGAGGGCTCCATCCCCTCACTCTTCCACCACAGCCACCTGATGCGGCGGAAGGCGCGGTTCGAAAACACACTCACCGACAACGAAGAACGGGACGATCACCTCCCGACGCCCGCCAGCGACAACAGAGCCCGGGACGCGGCGAGCCATGGAAGGTCACCGTGAATTACCTACCCCTGGTCAGCGGCGTGGCGGGATGGAATGTGAAACAGGACGGGACAGCCCGGTCACCTCCTGCGGCGCTGAGTGCCCTTCGCGGCCGGGTTCCCGGCCTTCCGTCCGGCCGGGTCCGACGGGACGGAGCTGCTGTCGGGCAGGGGCGCCGCCTGAGCGTCGGCCAGCAGGTTCGCAGCGCGGCGCAGCCGCCACACCAGCACGTCGGACACCGACTCGGCGCTCGCCAGCTCCCGGCGGCCAGCCGCATCGGCCAGCAGGACGGTGGCGTCGTACCCGGCTGCCTCGGCATCAGCCAGGGTCGCCGCCAGCGCCGCCCACCCGGCCTCCGCCAGGACCTGCTCCGCCAACGCCGACGGCAGCGCCTCCCGTACCCGGAGGACCTGGCGGCGCAGCACCGGAGGAGCCAGCGACCGGCCCCGCACGGCCAGCACGCCCATCGGCTGCGCGGCGGCGGCCCGGTATGCCGTGCGCAGGTGCTCGGCGGCCAGCTGGGCGGCGGCGGCCTGCTGAGCGTGTGCCTTCTTTTCGTGCCAGTGCGCGGCCACGGTCACCAGGAAGAACACGGCGTCGATCACCATCGCGGTCGTCGCCCCGTCCTCCCCCCGCCCGAGCGCAGGTCCGCTATAGACGAGGTCACGGGCAGCCTGGCGAAGGGCCCGGTCGTGCCCGCGCTCGGCCCGCACGTGGGAGCGGGAGGCCCGCTCGAACGCGAAGGCGGCTTCTCGTAGTTCGCGCCGGGTGTGGGCGGCGGACGTCTTCGCGAGCGCGTCCAGGACCTCGCCCGCAGCCGCGATGTACGCCGCGGCCACCCCGTCGTCCGCCCCGTCCATGACGAGCACCGCCTGCCACAGCGCCGTGCTCGCCCGGCGCCGCGCCGATGCGGCCCCGGACGGCACCGTCTGTTCAGCGGCCCGGCTGCTGGTCCGGTGGCCGGACCAGCGCTCTCGGATCCGCGGCAGGGACAAGTCCGGGCCCAACTTCGAGCCCGGGTAGAAGACCGGTTCTCCTTGGGCGTTGACGTCTCCGGGCAGCGCGACCGTGTACCCCAGGAGGTCACCGGACGGTGCGACGCGCGTGTGCACCAGAACGCCGGCGGCGCCCAGGCGGTCGAAGAACTCCTTCTCGCTCTCGGCGCCGGCTACGGCCCGTCGGACGGTCTCGCGCAGTTCCTCTCGGGCGGTGCGCTCGCGGCCCTGGCGTGCGGCCTTGTGGCGTTCGGCGCTGGTGGGCCGCTTGGCGGCGGTGCCGTCACCGGGGTTGAGGCGGCGCAGTCCCAGTTCCTCTTCCAGGCGGCGGGCCTCGGCCTGGACGCGGACTGCGTCGAAGTCGAGTTCCGGGCGGTTGCCGTCCTCACGCACGAGGGTGGCGAGGATGTGGACGTGGTCGTCCGCGTGCCGTACGGCGACCCAGCGGCAACCGGAGCCGTGGTCGGGGTCGTCGATGCCGGCGGCGGCGACCATGCGGCGGGCGACGTCGCCCCATTCCTCGTCGGACAGGGTTCGGTCGGTGGGACCGTTGCGCACCGACAGGTGCCACACGTGCTTCGCGGGCCGCTCGTCTTCGGCGAGCAGGGCCAGGGGCTGGTCGAGGAGCTGCTGGAGCTGCTTGTACGTGACCTCCGGGTCGCGGCCGGGGTCGGGGGCGCCGTGGTCCCAGGAGGCCACCAGGTGGGGGTCGACGTGCTCCTCGGCCTTGCCCGGCCCGTACAAGTAGTACAGGAGGCCGATGGTGCGCTGCCCACGCTTGTGGATCTTCGGGACCATGGTGGTGTGGAGTCCTAGGTGTGTTCGAGGAGCTGGTCGGTGGCGCCCTGGACGCGGGCGGAGGCCCGCTGGACCGCGTCGAGCACGGCGTCGAGCTGGGCGTCGGTCGGCTGGGCGCCGGAGTTGATCGCGCGGGCCAGCTGGTTGAGGTTGTTGCCGATCTGTCCGAGGTGCCGACGGGCGGCGAACAGCTCGGCGACCATCTCGCGGCGGCCCGCGATGGCTGCGGCGCTGGTCTGTGGATCGCGGGAGGCGTTGAGGGCGGCTCGGGCGAAGAAGCCGGCGAGGGTGACGCCGGCTGTCTTGGCGGCGGTCGCGACGAGCGCGAGCTCGTCGTCGCTCATGCGGACGCTGCACACGTTGGGGCGCTGACGGCGCTTGTACGTACGGCGGCGCGTACGGGCGGCTGCGGGTGCAGCGGAGGCTGACGCGGCTTCGTGCGTGGGCTGTTGGTTCCCTCCCGGCTGCGATCCGCCCTCGGTCGCTGCCTCCTCGTCAGGCGTCCCCCGGCGCCGGACGAGGCCCTGCCCCCCAGGGGCAGGGAACCCTTTGGACACTCCGCCGATGGTGGAGTGTCCAAAGGGATAACTTGCTCCTTCTGGGAGCGAGTTGTTGTCCGGCGAAGGGTGGTCACGTCTGGGGTGCTCGGTCCGTCCGACGGGCTGGATCTGCTCTGCTTCGGGTGGGTTCTCGGCTGAGGACACGGGGGATTCGGCTCCTTCCGGGAGGCGAGGTGCGGGAACAGGGCGGCGGCCCGGGGGCTGGTCCGGGCCGCCGTACGGGCAGGGGTGCAACTCACCCGCACAGGGGGCAGCGCGTGAAATGGCGGGTCAGCGCCTTGGCCATGTTCTGCTTCACCGCCAGGGCGTGCCGCGTGCTCGACTTGGAGGCGGTGCTGCCCGCGTGACGGGCGGCGTGGTTGCGCAGGAACGTGATGTCGCGTTCGTATCCGGCCTTCAGGTCGGTGAATCGCTCGCACGTCTTCATCAGCGGGTGGCTCCTTCGGAGGATTTGGTGGAGGCGGTGGCGGCCCGAAGCGCGGTCAGGACAGGACCGATGTGCTCATTGCCGAGCGGGATTCCACGGGCGCGCATGATGCCCCGCAGCTGCGCCCTGGTGATCTGCACGTTCCCCTCGGCCGCCAGGACTGCGGGGACGTCCGGGAGGACCAGCTCGACGACCTCGGCCTCGGACAGGCGACGCGGTCCGGTCCGGCGGTCCGACCGTCCGGTGTGCACCCGTGCCCGGATGGTCCCGGGGCGCACCGGTCCGGTCCTCGTCCGATTCGGTCCGGGTTTCGGTCCGGGTCGGGGCGGTCCGGTGGGGGTGTCGGTGCGGTCCGGGTTGGGTTCGGTCCGGGTTTTCGGGAGGTCCTGGGGTCCGGCGGTCGT
>NZ_JBEXRC010000003.1:120001-270286 GCF_040612915.1 Streptomyces sp. NPDC006326
CGGTCCGGCTTGGGTCCGGGTCCGGTCCGGGTTTCGGTCCGGGTCGGGGCGGTCCGGTGGGGGTGTCGGTGCGGTCCGGGTTGGGTTCGGTCCGGGTTTTCGGGAGGTCCTGGGGTCCGGCGGTCCGGCTTGGGTCCGGGTCCGGTCCGGGTTTCGGTCCGGGTCGGGGCGGTCCGGTGGGGGTGTCGGTCCGGTCCGGGTTGGGTTCGGTCCGGGTTCCCGTGCGGTCCGGCGGTCCGGTGGTCCCGCTCGGTCCGGGTCCGGTCCGGGTGGCCCGGACGGGCCTGGCGACGCGCTGCTGGATCTGCCTCATCAGGACCCCGAAGGCCAGCATCGCGCCGGTCGGTGGGACCGCCGCGACCAGGTAGTCCAGGAGCGGAACAGGTCCGGCGGTGGTGCCGTTCACGCCCGCCACGTTCAGGGCGATCGATCCGAGTGACCCGACAGCCGTCAGCCCGACCGCCCACCAGTCCGTCACCCTGCGAAGTCCGGCCCGCAGCATGAGCAGCTCGCCAGCGACGATGAACATGTCCAGCGTGGCGGGCCAGGCCCACTGCCGGATGGGCGAGCGGTCCAAGCCGTGTCGTCCGGCTACTTCGGCGAGGTGGGCGTAGGAGAGCCAGAATCCGGCGCCGGTCAGGACGATGATCACTGTCCCGGCAGCGATCAGGGCGTATCGGTCGGCGGTCTCCTCGGTCAAGGGCTCCCTTTCTCCGGGCGTGCTGGGGATGTGGTGTGCGTCCGCCGGCGGCGAGGGGGCGGGAGGCAGCGCCGGGCAGTTCAGGCCGCCTTCTTCAGGGCGTTGATCAGTTCGTTCGTCTGGGCCTGGCGGGGCACCTGGCAGAACGTTTCCTCAGGGGTGGTCTCGCTGCCGGCCCCCTCGCCCTGGTCCGGGGTGCAGGCTTCTTCGCTGTCCGCGGCCGGGACCTTCCAGTACCGGTCGCGGTCGGCCACCGCGTGGCGGGCCTCACGTAGGAGGTCCCGGGCGTGGTCGAGGTCGACCCCGAGTGCGTATGCCAGCCGCGATGCGCTCCATCCGCGTACGTGGGCGGCGCGAGAGACGGCATCGCGTTCAGCAGCGGAGAGATGGACATCCCGGCCCATGAGGGCGGCGCGGACCCGCTGGTAATCGAGCCGCTTGGCGACCTTGGCACGCCAAGGCTTCCGTTCCTCCTCGGTCAGTCCGCCCCACAGCCCCCATCGGATGTCGTTGTCCAAGGCGTGGTTGAAGCAAGCCTGGCGTACGGGGCAGGCGCCGCAGAGGGTCTTGGCCTCGGTGATGTCGGCGTGGGCCCGCTTCGTGGGGAAGAACAGCCGGTCGGCTTCCACGGGGTCGAGGTCACGGCAGTTCCTTTGGTCGTGCCACGAGATGTCGGCGATGCCGCGCAGTTCCGGGACGGGCTGGGTGTTGGTGGTGATGTGGCGCATGGGATGGGTCTCCAGGGCATGCCTGTCGGCGGCGAGCGGGTGCGGCACGCGGCGGCGGGTGCCGGCGGACCGGCTCGCGGGCCGGGCGGTGGAAGGTGGTGGGCGCGGCGGGTCAGGCGGCGCGGAAGCGGCGGTCGGGGCCGTCAAGGTGCACCGGGGTGCACATCCCGGACAGGCGGCTCAGCACGCGGTCGCCGACCTTGTCCCGCAGCACCGGCTGGCCGGAAGCCATCCCAGGCATGCGGACCGGCGGCAGATTCGAGGTGACGATCGTCGGCAGCTGGTTCTGCGCCCGCCAGTTCAGCAGGCGGAAGGTGATCTCCTCGTTCCACTCGGACGCCTTCGCGGCGCCGAGGTCGTCCAGGAGCAGCAGCGGTATCCGCACGATCCGCCGCAGGAGGTACTCGGGATCGCTGCCGCCCCGGGCCCGCATCTCGCCGTACAGGTCGGCGGCGGTGGTGGCGTGCCAGCGCACCCCGCACCCGGCGGCGGTCAGGGCGCGGATCGCGGCGTACGCCTGGTGCGTCTTGCCGGCGCCGGTCGAGCCCCACAGCAGCAGGCTGCGGCCGTGGGTGATCTCCCGCTGCCCGGGCGTCCCCCAGTGCGGGATCAGCGGGCTCGCCGCGTGGCCGACGGCGCTGCCGGCGATGGTGCGGACCCACTCGGCCACGGCGGGGTGCTCGACCTGCGCCTCGCGGTAGTCGCGCGGGATTCGCAGCTGAGCGGCCTCAAGAGCGGGGATCGCTTTCGGGGTGTCCGCGACCGGGGCGGTGGGGTCGATGCCGCGCTCGGCGAGCTTGCGCCGCATCCAGGTCATCGCAGCGTTGTCCGCGGTGGCCTGGGGGTCGGCGAGGCTGGTGCGGTTCACAGGGCGACTCCGAAGGTTCCAGTCGGCTCGGTGGGGTTGAGGTACGGCGTGTAGGCGGGGGAGGCGCTGGCCCAGGGCCCCGCGCCGGAGGCGGAGGACGGGCTCGAGCTCGACGACGGCGTCGGCCCGGCGTTGAGGAGCTCGTTGACCAGGCTCGGCAGGACGCTGGGGTTCAGCCCCTTGGCGCGCAGCCGCTCCAGCGCCGGCTTCAGGACGTCGGGGCCGTAGCCCTCATCCAGCAGCGAGCGGATCTCCTTGCCCAGGTGCCCGAGGACCTTCTTCGGCGGACGTCCTCCGGGGCAGCCGCGCAGGTACTCGGCCATCAAGACCTTCGCCGACCACTCGCTCGCGTCGGCCGCTTCCAGCACAGTTTCCGGGGAGGAGCCGAGTGCGGGCGCCTCGCGCCCCCTACGGGAAGATCCAGGATCCAAGATCCTAGATCCAGCCCGTGAACCCTCAGTGAATGTGGCGCCCATCACGTCGCCCACGTGGGTGGTGCTGCCCTGATCTGCGGATTCCCTCGCAGAGCATGCAGCGGGCAGGTGTTGGGGCGTTGTGGCCTCGATCTCACCCTCCTGGGTGAGAGTGGCGCGGGTCACCGGGAGGGTGGATGCGGGCGAATCGGACGGAACGGTTCGCGTGAGGGCTCCGTGAGCGGTCACTGAGTGGCCTCGGCCGACGGCGCCGACGGGTGCCTCGTGGGCTTCGGGGGGCGGCTGTCGGGGGCTCGCGCCCGCCCTCTGGGTGTGGCACTGGGAGCGGTCGCACTCGCCGCACGCCTTCGCCGCCTCGTGGGTCGGGCAGCGGGGCAGCCGCGAGTCCGACGCGCGGTTGATCTTCTGGTGCCGGTCCCAGGTCACGATGTGCAGCCAGGACTTGCCGTCGCAGCCGGTGTACCGGCAGACCAGGCCAGCCTCGGCCAGCTGCTCCAGGTCGTGGGCAACGTGGGCGGGGGTGTGCTCGGGCCGCAGCGCCCACAGCCGCCCAGCGATGACGGCCGGATGGTCACGGAACCGGCCGGAGTCGTCCGCCTGGGTCAGCAGCCCGAAGAAGGTGACCATCGCGGTGACATCGACAGCGGCGAGGTCCTCGGATTCGAACGCCTCGGGCTTGATGGTCCGAATGCGTGCCATCAGCGCTCATCCCCGTACCAGCGGCCCGAAATGGGCGGGTGGACGGCGCTCGCGGCGTGGTCCGCAGCGACGGTCCGGAAGCCCGGCCTTTCGCGCAGGGGCGTGCCCATGCAAAACTCTCCTTGAGTGATGCCGCAGCCGGTGTGCCCCGTTGGAAGGGCCGGCGCGGTGATGACGGGTCTCTCCGGCCGTTGCCTCGGCTGGAGATAAGACTCTTCGCGTCCGGCGCCCGGGAGTTGCCTCTCCCGGGCGCCGATTGCTTTTACGGACTAGCCGCTCGGTGCGTCCTGCATGCGTTCCTATCGCCGGTCACCGGGTTGCCTCCCGGTGGGGGACGACGAACATACGCAGACGCCCGCACAAGATCCAGACCTGGCTCTACAACCCGTGAAAGGTTGTACGTGCCAAGCGTTTCGTCGATGCGTCAGGGCATGCAGATGCGAGCTGTCGAGAGGTGGCGCCACCCAAGCGCACTCCGGGCACGCCAAAAAGGATCATCAAAAGAGCCCCCACGTTCATGAACCGGCAGGCTGTCGCGCTGTACCGGCTGGACAGGTTTGGATTTAAGCCCGCAGGCAAAGGCTTCGTCAACGGCATCCCAGGGGCGAATCCACGCGCGTAGATGGATGTGTAGGAGGTGTGGAGGTTGCACCGAGGGCCCTTGTAACACCCTGTGTTTTCAAAGGAGTTGGACGGCTGCTATCGAATTGCCGGGGTGATCGTCGACTGTGTGAATGATCATTCGCCCCCTTGCAAGGAAAACCGGCAAGGATTTGCCGCTTTCCCGATCATGGAAACCGCAGGGTGAGGGAATGTCCAGATTCGCCAGGAAGGTCTCCGGACGCCGACGGGAATGGTTGCATGTTTAACCAACCGCCCTGTGGTCGAGGCCACAAATTGTGGAAAGCCTTCAAGGTCGTCGTATCGTCTTTGTGGGAGACATCCGGCCGGGGGGTCAGCATTCGTGCTGCCCCTCTTTTTCATGCGCGCGACCGGATGCCGCACTTGAGACTGCGAGACAAAGGAAGAGAAGAGCCTCATGGTTGCTCAGGGGATAGTCCCCTTCGGCGATGACCACGCCGAGAACAACGGCGCACACGGCGGAGAAACCGCCGGCCAGTTCATGGGGTTCGGCGGCTGGCTGAAGAGGTGGCGCCAGGCTGCGGGGATCACCCAGTCCCCGGTGGCCAAGGCCCTCGGAATGGGGGTCCGGACCTACCGCAACGTGGAGAAGGGCGCCGTCCCGCCCCGGTTCACCAAGCCCCAGTGCGAGGCGCTCGCGGATCTGCTCGGGCTCGACAAGAGCGAGCGCCATGCCCTGCTGCTCTACAACATCGGCACCACGCTCGACGGCGACCCGCAGATCGACGCCAGCCCGGAGCTGCGCCGGGCACTTCGACTTCTGATCGACAGGCAGATGCCCTCGCCCACGTACCTCACCGACCGCAACTGGAACATCCTCGCGTACAACGCGGCGATGGCCGAGTGGTGGCCCTGGGTCATGGAGCCCCGCGCCAACCTCATGCGCTGGGCGCTGACGAACCCCGAGGCCCGCACCCAGTACCACGGCTGGGAAATGCACGCGGCGGCCTACGTCCGTCTGCTGAAGTTCGCCCAGGCCACCCACAAGGACAACGCCGAGCTCGTCGACCTGATCGCTGAGGTTCGCCAGAACCCGGACGTCGAACGGATCTGGCGCACCGAAGCCGACCTGGAAGCCGATCGGGACGGCCACGTCTTCCGAATGATCATCCCCGCCCTGGGCTGGGAGGCCATCGAAGTCGTCTCCCACGTCCTGTACCCGGCGTCGATGCCGCACTGCCGGTTCGTGGTGATCACCTGGGTGGAGGCTGAGTCCTCCGACGACGAGACCGACGCCCTGGGTGGCAAGCGCAACGCCTGGGCCCACGCCGAAGCCGGCGCACCCACTACTCCGCAGCCCCCCGCACAGGCCGCCGCCGATGCCGCCCGCCGGCGCGCGGCCCGCGCGCTCACCGCCCGACTGGTCGTTGACAGTGCTGATGAAGCCGCAGCGCTCGCCGGCCCCGACGGCGTCCCGCTCCCCGCACTTAGCACGCTGGCCGGGCCGGAGTGTCAGCTCACCCTGTCGCCCGAGAACCACTCCGTGGTGTGGGCCATCCAGGAAGCCCCCGGAGAGTGGGGAATCACGCAGCTAGGCGCCGGAGCCGTCGCCGACCGCATTCACCAGCCGATCGTCGACCCCCAAGCCCGAGCGGAGCTGAAGCTACTCCTGCGCGCGTCGCTGCCGGACTCCGACCAGGCGGCCATCAGCCGGCTCCACGGGCAACTGCCCCAGGTCGACCTCCGGGCCACCCTGCTTCGTGAGATCTACAACGACCTCCAAGAGGGCGAGGCTCTGCCCCGATAGCTGGTGTGGCTTGCCCGTTGACTAAAGCAGGTCACTTACTGTCACGACTGGTGTTGTCTCCATCTGGGGGCTGGGAAGTAGGGGCGTGGCCGCCCGGACGTCACAGAACGTCCGGACGGCCGATCCCCCCAGCCCCTGGGCCTTCGGCCATGGAGGGTGCACCAGCCCGTCCTCGGATCGTCCGGGCGCCTCGATGGTGCGGCAGATCCCACAACCCTCAGGAAGCGCTGTGTCTCGACACATCTACGACTGCCCCGTTCGCTGGTCGGACCTCGACGCGAACGGACACCTCAACAGCTCCCGCTACGGCGTCCTCTTGGAAGAGACACGCATGCGCATGTTCAGCATGCTGGTCCCCAAAGACCCCGCCGAGCGCCTGGCCCGCAACTTCCTCCTGCGCGAGCAGACCATCCGCTACCAGCACCCGCTGGAGACCTGGGAGACCCCGGTCCGCATCGAAGCCTGGGTGACCGATGTCAAGCGGGTCTCCCTCACCTTCCACTTCGAGGTGAAGGACGACAAGCACGTCTACGCCACCGCGACCGCGGTTGTGGCCGGCTACGACTCCATCCGCGGCGGCATCCGGCGCTTCGAGCAGGATGAGCTCGAAGTGTTCAACAGCTACGCCGACAACCCCCCGGCAGTGGGCAGCTGAACCGTCGCCCCAGCCTGCGTGAAGCCGGGGGCGGACGGAGGAAACGGTCGGCCGCTACTGCTCGTAGGCCCAAGAGCGGCCGGTCTGGCGGTACTGCTCGATGGGGATGGGGGCGACGCCCCTCCTCATCCGCGCGGTGTAGAGCAGGCCGTCCAGGTGGTCGATCTCGTGGTGGACCAACCGGGCTAGTCCGCGTTCGTAGGTGGCGGTCACCACCTGGCCCTCCAGCGTCATGGCCTCCACCGTGATCTGCAGAGGTCGGGGGACCAGGCCGCGAACGTCGAAGAAGCTGAGGCAGCCCTCGTATTGTTCGTCCTCATCGGTGGAGCGGTCGACGATGCGGGGGTTCAACAGGACGATTGTCGTGGCGCCGGGGTCGGGGGGCTGGACCACGGCGGCGGCCCGGCCGATCCCGACTTGGGGCGCCGCGATGCCCATGCCCTTGGCGAACGGGTGCACCTGCTCGATCTTCTCCATCGCCACGAGCAGCTGCTCAACGGCCCGCTCAGCCGCCGCACGCTCGGCCGGTAGATCGAAAGAGCGGGCCGGCTTGGCGAGGACGGGGGCACCGTGCTGTACGACGCCGAGGCCACGCATCTGCTCGCTGGGCCGCACCTGGGTCACCTGAACTCCCTTTGATTTATGTCATGTTCGGGTCTCGCCCGAAATCGCCACTCCAGACGGTACCGGGCATGCAGTGCAGGTGTGGGGGTGCTCCACGCGAAGACGCGCATCCCGTTTTCGTCGCGGCGGATCGGGGCGGTCCGTAGCGGCGCCGCCTCGGCGGTCATGGAGGTCTCGGTTCCCCACACGACCGGGTCAAGCTCGGCGGGGAAGGCAAGCTCGACCGCCAGGTGTTCGGTGGGCAGGCGGACGGCGCGCTGGAACCAGCGGCCCCATTTCTCGTCGCCCACCGAGTAGGCGTACTCGATCCACACCGACTCGCCCGGGTAGAGCGGGAAGCGGCCCTCGCCGTTCTCGAACGCCAACCACACCTCCTTGAAGGCGTCGCGGTCGTGTTTGGTCTGCCACTGCATTGCCTCACCGCGGCAAGTGGCGGTGAGGGCGAGTTCGTCCCAGGTCAATGGGTGTTCGCGGTAGTGGGCATTGGACCGTTCCGGCTCGCCCGGGTAGCGGTCGACGCTGATGCGGATCAGGTAGCGGGTGATCGGCTCGCTGCCGGTGTTCCGCAGCAGCCGGCGCATCGTGAGTCGGTAGAGGCGGCCGTCGTAGTCGAGGCGGGCGTCGTCGTGCTCGACGACGATCGCCGAGCCGGTGGCGTACGGCTGCTCAGTCCGGCGGGGAGCCGGCACGGCGGCTGCCGGCACCGTACCGGATTTGGCCGCTTCGTAGTCCAGCCAGCACTTCCAGATGGCCTTGCCGGCGCCGAGTGTCTCCTCGGCGCGGCGGGCGAAATCCTCGGTTGGTTTGTGCCGACCCGACTCCATGTGGCTCACGTAGGACGGGTCGAAGCCCATCCGTCGGGCTAACTCCCTCTTCGGGAGGCCCCGTACTTCGCGCCAGTGGGCGACCGTCGCCGCGAAGTCTTCGGCGGCCGTCTCGACCGTCTGGGCACCGTCTCGCGCGTCCATCGAAGCCCCCGCCTGGATGCTAGATGAGATGAGTGAACCGTGCGTGATCTCGATTCATCATTCTGTCACGGCGCCAGCCGCCGGTTTCCTTCCTCCACCGGCCCAGGGCGACCCAGGGCCCAAACCAGGAGGGTCCCAGCGATGCGCGTGCTGTATTTGCTCAACGTCTCCAACTCCAGTCAGCTGTCCGCCGATTCGGGCTTCACCTTCGCTGACCTGCTCGCCCCGGCTCTGACCGACGCCGGGGCCGAGGTGACCGTGGCCTCGCCGGTCCCGGTCGGCGACACCCGCGTGCACTTCGCGCCCACCACCTCGCCGTCTACCAAGTACCGGGCCCGCTTCGACCCCGGCATGGACGCCCTGGTCACCCTGATCCGCGACCGGCAGCCCGAGGTAGTGGTGGCCAACCAGATTGAAGCCGCCCCCGCGATCCGGGCCGCGCTCCTGGAAGCCGGGGTGGACGCGCTGATCGCCGGCTACTGCCACTACCTGCCGTTCTCCTTCACCGACACCGGCGCTCTGGAGCTGGACCCGGCGATGAACGACCGGGGCTTGGGCCGCAGCGTGCTGCTCGCCTTCGCCGCCGGCCTCTCGGCCTGCGACCGAATCCTGGTCCACTCCTCCACCGCCGCCTCCTGGACCACCGCAGCCGCCACCCGCACTGGCGTCGACCTCGGAGACAGGCTGCACATCGTCCCCGCCCCCCGGGACGTACGACTGGTGCGCGACCCGGCCAGCATCACCCCGCCCGACGGCCGGGCCACCGGCATCTACAACCACCGCCTGTACGCCCACTACGGCACGGCCCGCTTCACCCAGTTGGCCCGCCGCCTCGTCGCCGGCGGCGCGGTGCGGCTGACGGTGATGGACCTGTTCGGCACCCGCAGCCCCGAGCGCATCCGTCTCGACCCCAGCCCCGAGCGGCACTTGGAGGAGCTGGCGACGACGGATGGTGTCACGATCGCTTCCGACCGCGGCGACCGCGTCCGCTACCGCAACATCCTGGCCGGCGCCCACTTCGGCATCGCGCCCTTCCGCCCCGGCTGCCCCTGGTCCATGTCGGTGATCGACTGCCAGGCCATGGGCTTGCCCGTGGTCGCTCCGCGCACCGGCTGGCTGGCCGAGCACATCGACGATGAGCTGCTGTTCGACACCGACGAGCAGGCCGTCCAGATCGCCAAGCGCCTCGGCACGGACCCGGAGTTCTACCTCCTGCACGCCAAGCGCGCGTACGCCTCCACTGCCGACCTCACCCCCGCCGCGGTCGCCGCCCGATACCTGGAGGCGATCCGATGACCGGCTTCGACGTGGTCCTGCTCTCCTACGACGAGCCGCAGGCCGATCTCCTGCACACCCGCCTCGCCCACGTCCTGGGCCGTCCGGTCAAACGCCTGCACGGCGTGCGCGGGATGCGGCGGGCCTACCGGCTCACCGCCGAGCTCGTCGATACCGAGCAGTTCTTCCTCGCCGACGGCGACTTCGCCATCGACGAGGACTTCTCCGTCGCCGCGGTGGAGCCGCTGGCCACCGGGGTGGCGATGAGGGTCTGGCAGGCCGCCAACCCGGTCAACGGCCTGGTCTACGGCTACGGCGGGCTCAAGCTGATCCGCCGGTCGGCGCTGCGGGAGATGGGACAGGCCGTCGACGTGCTGGCCGCGTTGCCCGGCCGAGTCGAATTCTGCCGCCAGACCGCCGGGACCACGCGGTTCAACCAGTCGCCGTTCCACGCGTGGAAGGCGGGCTTCCGGGAGTGCGCGATGCTCGCCCGCGGCAGCGAGTACGGCATGACCGACGCCTCCGCCCAGGAACGGATCGACACCTGGAAGGCCAGCAGCACTGGGGACTTCGCCGCCTACGCGGCGACCGGCGCCCTCGACGGGATCGACTTCGCCCAGGCCGTCGGCCGCGACCCCGAGCGCTTCGAGGCGCTCAACGACCCGGCTTGGCTGCTGCAGCACTTCGCCGTGCTGCGCGACGACCAGGCGGTCGCCGGATGAGCACCGCGCCGGGGCCGCTGGTGCTGATCGAGCCGCACGCGCACCGGGGCGGCGGGCACCATCAGCACACGCTGACCGCCCTCGCCGCCACCGGGGCGAGCCTGGTCGTCGCCCCGGCCGGCCTGGGCGAGGGCTTGGGCCTGCTGGCCCGCTCCGGCGCCCGGATCGCCCCCGGCCCGGACGGGGTAGCGGCGCGGTTCCTGCTGGCCGCCGCGCGGGGAGCCGAGCGCGTCTCGACGGCCGGCCGGCGGGCCTTCGCCTCCCGGCGCTGGCCCCGGGCGGTGCGCCGGCTCCCGCACCAGGTCACCCTCCTGGCCCGGTGTTTGACCGAGGCCGCGTGCCTGCGGACCACGCGCCGCCTTGCCCCGCGGGCGTCGGCGGTGGTGATCCTCAGTGCGAGCGAGGCTCTGCACGGCCTGGCTGCCTTGCTCGGTGGCGTCCCGCACCTGCGGTTCGTCCACGAGTTGGTCACCACCGAGGACCGTCCAGCACGGTGGCTGGGACGACTCGCCCGCCGGGGCGAGAAGCGGGTGGTCGCGCTGTACCCGACCACGGCCGTCCGCGACCAGATCACTACCGCCTTCCCCCACCTGCCCGGCGAGGTGCGTTCCTTCGCGGTCGACGACGGGCGGCGGCTGACCGAGGCCGAGCGCGACGGCGGCCGGACCGCCTTCGCCATCCCCGACGACGCGACCGCGGTGTGCGTGATCGGCGGCTGGTGGCCGTACAAGGACATCGCCGTCATCGACGCCGCCCTCGCTCGCCTCACCACCCCGCTGCACGTCCTGGTGTGCGGCACTCCGCTGGACGACGCCGTCCTCGCCCGCTGGCACCGGCTGCCCCACGTCCGCCTCCACACCGTGCCCGGCCCCGTCGCCGACGAGATCCTGCGGCTCATCTACGGCGCCGCCGACGCGGCCCTCGTCGCCCGCCACCCGGGCGTGGGCAAGGAGTCGGGGCTCGTCATGGACGCCGCCCGCCTCAGTGTTCCGCTGATCGTCTCCGAACACGACCCCGACCTGACCGTCCGGCTCGCCGGCCAGCCGTGGATCCGAGCCTTCCCGGCCGGCGACCCCGGCGCGCTGGCAGAGGCACTGGACAAGCTCTCGGCCGACGCGCCCGCCCGGCCGGGACCGTCGGCACGGGCGGTGCTGGACCTGTACCCGGCGGCCGAGCAGGCCGCCTTCCTCACCGCCACCTACACCCGCCTGCTCAAGGAGTGCCGCCAATGACGTTCATCCCTCCCACCCTGGTCGCGGTCGTCGGCCCCGTCGAGCCCGCGCTGCTGGCCGCCTGGACCGCCCACTACCGTCAGCTCGGCATCGAGCGGTTCCTCCTCGCCTTCCACTTCCCCGACCACGTCCCCGACGCCCAGCGCCACGAGCTTCTCGCCGCCACACGAGCTCTCGGCATCGTTCCCACCCACGTCAGCACCGGTCCCTGGCACGAGCACACCAACACCGAGCTGCGCGACGCCCTGCGTGAGACGGCCGGGCCCGGCTGGCACCTGATCGCCGACGTCGACGAGTTCCAGACCTACCCCGCCCCGCTGGACGACGTGATCATCCAGTCAGAGAACACCGGGCGCAAGGTGGTGGGCGGGCTGATGCTCGACCGCGTCGCGGCCGACGGAAGCCTCGCCCCGTGGCGCCCGGAGCCTGGGCTGGAGCGGGCCTTCCCGCTCGGCGGACACCTCACCCACCGCCTCCTTCAGGGCGACCCGCGCAAGATCGTCCTCGCCCACTCCTCGGTGACCGTGGCCTCCGGCAACCACCGCGCCTCCGGCCACAAGCCCGACCCGGACACGCTCGCGTGCGTGCACCACTTCAAGTGGCGTGCCGGCGTCCTGGACGACCTGCGCCGGCGGGTCGAGCGGTTCTCCTCCGGCGCATGGGCCGAGCACACGCCGGCCGTCCGCAGCGAGGCGTCCCGCTTGCTGGAGCACACCGACCGGCACTTTGGCCGCATCGACGTCGCCGACCCCCGCCTCGCCTTCCGTCGCGTCACCCTCGACCGTCAGCCCGAGGGCTGGGCCGCCGAAGCGGCCAGGATCACCACCGCCTGGCGCCCGCCCGAGTTTCAGAACGAGCCGGGTTCCACGACCTCCTCGCCCTCGCCCTGAGGCTCCTCGAACCGGGCGAAGAAGTCGTCCAGCGCCTCCGGCGTCACGACGAGCGCGTTCGCGTCCGCCCGCTCGTTGCGTTCCGCCAGCCGGCGCAGCAGCTCGTCACGGGCCACGGGGAAGTACAGCAGCCGCCACCGCCCGCCGGCCGACTCCACCAGCGTCTTCATCGCCTCGCGGTCCTTGCGCGGCCACAGCCCGTGGTCCCACACCACATTCCGGCCCTCCGCGACCAGCTCGGTCAGCCGCTCATGCAGCTCGGCGACGACCGGAGCCTCCTTCTCGAAGTAGGTGTTCTCCGGGTAGTCGACGCCGTACCTGCCGTGCCGCTCGAAGACCACCTCGTCCACCGACAGCCGCACCGCCCCCCGGGGCTCCAGCACCCGCTGGGCATAGGTCGTCTTCCCCGAACCGGTGAGCCCCACCAACAGGAAGACCGTCGGAGAGCCGCTCTCGACCACCATCAACTCCCCTCATCTCCAACGTGGTTCCCGGCAGTCTGTCACCGCCGGCCGGGCCGGACTCCCGTTCCCGGCCGCCGCTACCCGAAGGAGCTGCCCGTGCCCGCCAAAGTCCTCGCCCGCGCGCTGCGCGCCTACGTCCGCCACGCCCCAGGCACCCTCGCCAAGGCCCGGCTCATCGACCGCTTCCTCGACGATCACCTGCGCACCCACCCCGTCCACGCCACCGTCCGGCTGCGGTCCGGCGACACGGTTTCCGTCACCACCAGCGACGTCATCCAGCGCTTCCAGTACCTGTTCGGTGAGTGGGAGCCGAACCTGAGCGCCTTCCTTCGTAGCCGACTCCACCCCGGGGACACCTTCATCGACGTCGGTGCCCATCGTGGCGCCTTCAGCCTCCTGGCCTCCCACGCCGTCGGGCCCCACGGCCGTGTCGTCGCCATCGAACCCCACCCCCGCTTCCACGACGACCTGGCCGCCGCAGCCGCCGCCAACCGCCGCACCAACATCCATCTCGTCCGCTCCGCCGCCTCCGAAACCAACGGCACCCTGACCCTGTACCTGGAGGACCCCTCCAACCTCGGCCATACCACCGCCATCCGCCCGAGCCGCATCCACGCGACCGTCGAGGTCCCCACCGCGCCCCTGGCCGACCTGCTCAGCCGGGCCGATCTCGCCACTACGCGCGTCATCAAGATCGACGTCGAGGGGGCCGAAGCCGCCGCGATCCGCGGACTCCTGCCCGCGCTCCCGTACCTGCGCGCCGACGCCGAGCTCGTCGTCGAGGTCACCCCCCGCCTCCTGTCCAAGCAGGGTGAGAGCGTCACCGGCATCATCGACGCCCTGCGTGAGCACGGTGGCTTTCACCCATACACCCTTGCCAACGACTACGACCCCGCCGCCTACCCCCGGGCCATGCGCCGACCGCAGCCGCCAGTGCGGTGCACCGAGACCCCGAGGGAAATGACCGATCTGGTCTTCTCCCGCACCGACGCCAGCCGTCTCGCGTTCGGGCGCTGAACAGCACCGGCACCGCCCGGACGAGGGGCAACATGTCGAACCACGAAGAGACGAGCAGACCGGGCCTCCAGCTCCCCGGACAGACGGCGCACCAGCGGCCACCGGTACCTGCTCATGGGGCCCTGATACGGATGCCCGGGCGCCCGGGCATCATCCAGGAAGACTCGGACTTCCTGTGGCCAGGACCGCGGCGCCGGTCCGCCGCCGAGACGATGCCGACGTTCGGAAGAGACCACTACGCCTCCTTCGACCCCGCCGCTCCCCGTCGACGCGCTTGCCCGGCACCGGGCGCATCCCCCGACGAAGCGCGAGGGGCCGGTCATCGCCCCCTCGTATTCTTCGGCCACAGCCGCACCCCCTTCACTGGTCAAAAGGCCAGCTGCTGCACATCGCCGTGTGCGGGTCGGGTGGCGAGGAGGGTGAAGTGCTCCGTCGCGATGATCGCCTCCCGCGCCGCTGCTGGGAGGCGGGAGAGAATGCCGGGAAGTGGCCGCTCCTTGGCGGCTTCACTTCGGTGAGCGGAGATCGCGGCCCACTTCTGCTCGAGCCACTCGCTCACGTTGACCGTCGTGGTGGCGTGATCGTCCGGAACGCTGAGGATCTTCTTCCCGACTCGCTCCAAGAGCGGACGGAGCCCGCCCACCCCCGAGGCCGGGTGTGTGGCCGCGTACAGGGCCTCCGGCTGCCACGGGGCCCCGGCGTCTGGATGGAGGTGCTCAAGACCGGCGGCGTGGAACGCGAGGACGGTTGCTTGGTGGGTGCGGACGTGGTCGGGGTGCCCCGTCAGCTGGCCGTAGGCATCGTGGGTCACCACAACCTGAGGGCGCACGGCGCGGATGTGCCCGACGAGCAACTCGACGACCTCGTCGATGGGGGCATCGCAGAGCCGCGCCCGGCCGGGTGCGGAGTCTGGGATGCGGGCATCGGCATAGCCGAGCATCCGCGGCTCGCCGGCTTCCAGCGCGGCCAGGGCGTCGGCGAGCTCGGGCGCCCGGTGGCTGGTGCGGGACCAGGTGGCGGTGACGACGGCGGTTGCTGCGCCCGCGGCGGCGTGCTGCGCGAGAACGCCTCCGGCCAAGAGGGCCTCGTCGTCTGGGTGCGCGAAGACGCCGAGCAGGCTGGGAAGTGACACGGTTGCTCCTCCAGGTTGGCTGTCGGTGCCGGCCGTCACAGTTGTATGGGGGCTCAGCATCGGGATTTGGGGGTGAGGCCAGGTCAGCGGTCGGTGGCTCTGGCCGTGCCGGTTGCTGCCGGGACGGGCGTTCCGGTGAGCTGCTGGGCTCGGCGGACCAGGCGCGGGGCGAGTTCGGGATGGGTGCCGCGCCCGGTGACCTGGAGGAGCTGAGCAAGGGCGACGAGTTCGCCAATCCGCCCCGCGGGGGTGTCGAGGATGTGGGCGAACTCGCTGCGGATGCGAGCGGCCGTAGCGGGTTGAGGGAGGGTGTAGGCGTGAAGGAGGCCCACGTCGTAGCCGGTGGGGGCCCTGCCCCACCCCTCCCAGTCGAGGATCACGAGGGGCTCGGGCGTGAGGTTGCCCCAGTGCAGGTCGCCGTGCCCCGTGGTCCAGGAAGTGATGGTGGGCGCGGGGAGGCCGAGCAAGTGCGTGAAGTTGCGGTCGATCCACTGCTGCCGTACGGCTTGCCGCTCGGTTGGCACCGTCGCGGTGGTAGCGAGTGCGCTGTGTAGGTCTCCCCACCACGAGCGGGGCAGGTCGATGTCGCCTGTCAGGACGGGTCCGCCGGACTGGAGTGCCGGTTGGGCGATGTACTCGGACAGTTCGCCCCGGTAGGCGATGGCGTTGTCGATCCACTCGGTGACGTCGTGCAGGCGAGGCCGGGGGACGGAGTGGGGCAGTGCGGAGGCCGCGGCGGCGGTACCCTCCCACAGCCGGGCGTTGCGCTTGTCGGCCGGCGCGCTGACCAGCCGCAGCCACCACCGGCCGGCTCGGCGCCCCAGGGTTCGGCCCTGCCATCCTCAGGCTTCCGACCCGGACGCGGTTACGGAGAAGGCGCGAGCGGCGCGCTGGTGTCCGCTGCGCATCCGGTGCCGGTCGGATGTCTCGGCGGGCGGCGCGAATACTGCCTGCCGGGCGTTCGAATCGGTCATACGGGCCGTCCGAGAAGACGCATCGCTCCGGCGTCCAGCAGCTGTCGGCCTGCGTCCTGCCCAACCTCGTGGCCTGATACCGAGGGACCGGAGGCGCTGACGCACAGACGGTCGCCGCCGGCCGGGTCGAGGACGGCCGCGTGTACGGTGACGACTCCCGACGTCTCGTCGAGGGTTGCGTGGGCGGAGGCGGCTGTCAGGCATCCGCCGTGCAGCGTGGCGAGCGCGGCCCGCTCGGCGTCGAGCCGGATTCGGGTGGGAGTGTGGGTGAGCGGGGCGAGCAGCACCCCGGTGGCTGGGTCATCGGCACGGTGCTCGACGATCACGGTCCCCGCGCCGGCCGCAGGCAGCCACACGCTGGGGTCGAGGATCTCGGAGGCGCGGTCTTCGTGGCCAAGGCGGCGCAAACCGGCCAAGGCGGCGATCATCACGTCCGCGCCGAGCGTTCCTTTGTCCAGCTTCGTGAGCCGACTGTCGGCGTTGCCGCGGATGGGTACCGGTACGAGCTTTGGGTGAAGGGCTTTGAGGAGGGCTGAGCGACGGGGCGCGCTGGTCCCGACCCTGGTGCCGGGCGGCAGTTCGGCGAGCGTGGCCGCGGGATGGCCGCCGGGGAGGACGAGGGCGTCGCGAGCGTCCTCCCGTGGCAGGACCGCTCCGATGATGATGCCGGGGGAGCGGTCGTGTGGGCCGGGCACGTCCTTAGCGCACGCGATCGTGGCCTGGACACGCCCGTCGAGGAGGTACCGGTCCGCGTTGCGGGTGAAGGCTCCTTTCCCGCCGATCGCCGAGAGCGGGCCACTGTGCCGGTCGCCCTCAGAGACGATTTCGACGACGTCCAGGACCGCCTCCGGGTAGCAGGCGCGGAAGGCGGCAGCGAAGCGGCCGGTCTGTTCCAGGGCCATGGGGCTGGGCCGGGTCCCCAGCCGCACAGCGTTGAGGGTGGTGCTGCTGGTCATCAGGGTCGGGCTCCTTCGGTGGTTACAGGTGGGGGGCGAGAAACGGACCAGGGCGCCTGGGGGGCTGGGTGCGCCGGCCGGGACCTGGTGCCGATGACGTGGCCGCCGGCGTGCATTCACGGAGCGGCAGCGGCGTTGTCCACCGCCCGTCGCCGCAGGTACGCACGCTTGGCCTTGCCACGGGTCTCGTCTCCCGCGAACTCCTCGCTCGCGTCGATCCGTCGTCGTTCACTTCCGGGTCGGCCACCATCGAACCGGGCAGGCCCCGTTGCAGGCTGGCCGCGACGGTGCCTTCGCTGCCGGGGACCGCGTTGATCCGGATGGTCACTGCTCGTCGGACCTCCCTGCGGCTGTGTTCCGTCCAACGGTGGAGTCGGGGGTCTCGTCACGGCCGGGCCAGGAGACCACGATGCGGCAGTCGTTCTTCTCCACGACGTCTCCGGGGGGAAGCGCGGAGTCGGGGGTACCGGCGGACAGGACCGTCAGCCGGGGGGTGGCCCGGTTCCGAAGGTGGCGGTCCCAGGTGCGGACGGCGGCGGCCAGGGTGTCCGCGGCGGCCTTGCCGTCCGGCCCGAAGCCCTGGACTCCGAACTCCCACGTGGACATGCTGCCGGTCTCGTCGTGCTCACGCCGTTCTTTCATCAGGCAGGCCAGCGAGCGACCGAGGACGATTGCTTCGGCCCCCGACCACTTCGGCAGCCGCACCGGTCCCGAGCGGTCAGGGTCCCCCTCCATCCGGCAGAACCCGGGCAGAGAGGTGGCCAGCCACAGCTGCAGGTCCTCGACCGACTCGCCGCCGAGCACGGTCACCCCGGTCCACAGCTCTACGCCACCCGCGGCCAGGGCGCAGTCCAGGCCGTCGAGCGCCCTGGGCGGGGTGTCCTCCCAGCGGATTCCGTAGTCGGTGTCCCCGATCGGGACCGGGGTCTCGTCCCACCGGCCGGCACCCTGCATGGGGACGAACCCGCAGGGGCTGATCTCCGTGGACACCAGCGCCGACTCCTCATTGCGCAGGCCGACGGCCCGGGTGAACCCGCCGATCCGCAGGGGCAAGACAAGGTGTCCGCCCTGCGCGAGTTGGTTCGTCCAGTGCCGCGTCACGTCGTTCGAGGCGACAGTCACGATGATGGCGTCGAAACCGTCTGTCGGGATCAAGTCCCCGGGGGCTCCGTGGGTGCCGTCGCCCAGGACGGCCCGGACCCGGTCGGTGTACCCGGTCTCGGCCAGGAAACGCTGCGTACGCGCATGCACGTACGGGTCGATCTCCACGCACACCACCGACCCGTGAGGCCCCACGAGTTCGGCTATCAGGCCGGCGTTGTAGCCACCGCCCCCGATCTCCAGCACGTTCGCGCCCGGCTGGAGGTTGGCGCGGCGCAGCATGACCGCCTGCATTTCGGGCTGGGACACCGAGCTCATCGACCGCCCGGTGTCCTCGTCGTACACGGTGGCCACCGCCTCGTTGGCGTACGCCCGGGCGAGCGACTGCTCGGGGAGGAAGGCATGTCGGGGCACCGTTGTGAACGCCCGCCGCAGCTCCGGGGTGTCGGTCCAGCCGGCCTCGGTGAGGTCATGGACCAGCTGCTCGCGGAGCCGGATCGCCGTGGCCGGTTCGCTGAACTTCAGCGCCACGTTTCCGGTGGGCCGGGGCGTGTGGTGCGCGGGCGCGACATCGGGCAGCAGGCCCGGCCACACCACGTTCAGAGCCTGGGCGGACGCCGTGAACAGCGGCTGGGGCAGGTTCAGCACGGCGAAGGGGGTGTGCCACTCCCACCGGGTGATCAACTCTGGCTCCCGGACGGTCGGCTCGCCGGTGTAGTCGGTGATGCGGGCGATCTCGGTGACCCGGGTGAATCCGTGCGTGGAGTCGCACAACGTGCCCAGCAGGAGCACCGACTCCGGCCGAGCCTGGAGGCCCGCCTCCTCAGCGAGTTCGCGTACCGCGGTGGCCTCGAACGCCTCGCCCGGCTCCACCTTGCCGGCCGGGAGTTCCCACACGGCGCGGGACGGGTTCCAGCCGAGGAGGACCTGCCCGCGGTCGTTGGTGACGACGACAGCGACGCCGGCCATCGCGGCCGGCTTCGGGGTCCGCTTCTCGCTGTAGGTGACGGGGCGGGTGTGGGGGCCGCGCAGCAGCAGGACGGTGGAGTCGCCGGCCTCGATGCGCTCGGCGTGCTGCCAGCCGTCGGCGAGGAGGTCGATCTCGGTCTCGTCCAGGCAGATCCCGCGCAGCTCCGGCGGGTGCCGGTCGGCGTGCGGGGTGATCACGCACATCGTGCCGTCCTCGTCGAGGAGCGCGGCGAGTTCGGCGACTGTGCGGGTGCGGTCGGGAAGGTGGGCCAGGACCCGGCGCATGGTGATCAGCCGATAGCAGTCAGTGCCGGCCGGGGCGAGGGTGGAGAGGTCGCCGCTGGTCAGGTCGAGGTGGTGGCAGCTGACTCCGTCCGAGACCGCGCTGGCCTTGTTGAGGGCGGACTGGGCCCAGTCCACGGCGTCGACCTGGTATCCGGCGGCGGCGAGGAAGCGGGCGAGCTCGCCGGTTCCACAGGCCGCATCGAGGGCCCGGGCGCCCTGCGTGCCGTCCGGCAAGGTCAGGTGCTCCGTGAGGATGGTCTTCTCGGCGTCGGTCAAGGGGCGGAAGTCGCGGCCTGCCTCGTAGTGGGCGTGCCAGTCCTGTGCGGTGTGGGTGGTGCTCATGCGGTGCGGGGCTCCCTGTTCGTCGGTGGCTCAGGAGAGTGCGGAGGGGTGCTGGGAGGCGGGTCCGTAGAGGGCTTCCGTCTTGCCGGTCAGCAGGGCCCAGTAGCGGTCGCCGAAGGACCAGTGCCACCACTCGGTCGGGTAGTTGACGAGCCCAGCGGCGGTAAGCGCACGGCTGAGGGTGGCGCGGTGCAGCCGGGCTTGGTGGGAGAGGCCCTCGGCGAGGGTGTAGCAGCGGCCCCCGCTTTCCTCCGGGCTGGCGTTGACGCGGGTGCCCATGTCGAGCTCGGTGCCGTCCGCGGTGACCAGGGTCAGATCGACCGCCGCGCCGGCGCTGTGCGGGGCGATCTCGGGCGGTGACACGTACCGGCTCGCCTGTGCCCGCAGCTCCTCCGCCGGCCACTCGCCGTGGGCTGCGCGCAGTTCAGCCGCGTATTCCTCGAAGTACTGCTGCTGCAGTGCCGGAGGGCGGAACCCTTCGACGACGAGCAGGCGCAACCCTTCGGGCAGCAGCAGCTGCGCCTGCAGGAGCCGGTCGAGGACGCCGGAGCGCAGGTGCGCGAAGGCGTACGCGGGATCGGAGCGGCGGTCATCAAGGAGGAGCTCTCCGCCAGCCCGCACGTCGGCCAGGGGTTCACCGTTGTCCGCGACCGGGATGGCGGCGACCCGCGGGTCGGACATCAGGACGATGCTCATTCAGACCTCCCAGTCCCAGGTGTCGAAGTACGCCGGGATCCCGGTGCGGCGGGCGGCCATCACGGCCTCGAGCCGGGCGTGGTCGCGTCCCGGCATCAGGCGCTGCCATTCGGGGACGGCCAGGGCACGGACCTCGTCGTGCTCGTCCGGGTCCAGCACGATCCCCGCAAGCTGCCCGGGGGTGAGCCGGCCGCCGTCGAAGACCCATCCCGCGGTGGCCAGCGGCCAGTCCTTGCCTGGCAGCCCGAATACAGTGGCCAGGAGCTTCGGCGGTCCCTCCACGCGGAGGCCGGTCTCCTCCAGGCACTCCCGCACAGCCGTCTCCCAGGGGCGCTCGCCCGGTTCGGCGACACCACCTGGCCACTGCCAGGGGTGCGTAATGGAGTACGTGGCCCGCAGCTGGACGGGCCGGTCGTCCTCGTCGGTGAAGAACACGGCCCCGAACATGGTGGCCTTCGGCAGCGTCGCAGCGAACTCCTCCGGAGGCAGCCACTTCCGATTGCTCACGACGCTCCCTTCGGCGGCGGTGGGGAAGCGCGTCATCCGCATGAGTGCCGGGTCGGCAGCGAAGCCGAGCTGCTCGTACAGCGGGGCGGAGCCGTCGCTGGCGTACAGCTCGTACAGGGTGACCCCGTCGTTCTCCAGGTGGTCGAGGAGGGCTGCGAGCGCGGCCTTGGCGTAGCCGCGGCGCCGGTGGGTGGGGTCGGTGGCGACCGCGTGGATCCGTACGGCCATGCCCTTGGGGTACTTCGGGGCGGGTAGGACGGCGTGGACCAGGCCGAGGGCGCAGGTGGCGAGCCCGCCGGCGGGGGAGTCGACGACGTATGCGCGGGCGTCGCCGCCGTCCTGGAGGCGTAAGGCGAGCTGGTCGGCGCACGTGGTGAGCCAGGCTTCGTCGAGGGGTTCGCTGAGGATGTTTTCCGACCGCAGGCGGGCGATCTCGGCGGCATCGGCAGGGGTGGCGAGGCGGGGTTCGGGCACGGAGGTCCTTCCTCGAACGGGTAGAAGTTGCAGACGGGCTAGGGATGTCGGGCGCGGAGGCGGCGCAGGGTGCGGTGGCCGCGCTCGGTGACCTCGGGGTCGTCGTGGCTGGTGCCGTAGGCGATGCCAGAGACGGCGTCGAAGGCGGCCTCGCAGTCCATGCGCAGCTCCTCCTCGGGGGTGAGTGCTCTGCCGTACCCGTCGAGGAACGCGGCGCGCAAATCCGGGCGGCCGGTCCAGGTGTCGCTCAGCCGCACCATGTCCCGAGTCGCGGTGTTGTACTCGGACCGCTCGAAGTCGAACAGGAGCGGTTCCCCGGCGCCGTCCAGCAGGACGTTGCGGTACTGCAGGTCCCCGTGCGTGGGCACGAGTGTGGGCTTCGGGAGGTCCGCGTAAGCGCCGACGAGGGCGAGGACGAGATCCTCGTCCCCGTCGGCCAGGTACGGGCGGGCCCCGTCCAGATGCCGTTTGATCTTGTCCGCGGCCGTGGCGGCTGCGGCGGGCCGCTCGGGCGCGCTGCGGTGAAGGACGCCTACGAGACTGCCCAGGGCCTGCTGGACGCGCGCCTCGTCGGAGGCGCCGAGGACCATACCGTGCAGCGGGTGTCCGGGCAGCGCGGTGACGACGGCAGCCTGCGCCGAGGTGTCGGCGGCGACGAGACGGGGAACGCGCGCCCCGAGGGCTGGCACCCAGGACCGGTACGCGGCGACTTCCCGGTCATGGAACTTCGCCCCGCGGTGCCGCTTGAGGTACCAGGTGCCGCCTCCGGGCCCTGCCAGCCGCCACACCCGGCTGCCGGTGCGCACCCAGGACACCTCCGTCGCCTCCGCGATCCGGCCGACGGCCTGCTCGGCGAACACCCGCAGCCTGTACGGCACATCCATCCAGCCGACCGGCGGTCCGCTCAGCAGGTGGGTGCGGTCGGGGCCGTCCGGCCGGTGCTCGATGGCGTCGCCCGGCTGTTGGAAGTGCACGGCGGCGGGCAGATGGGCGCGGTAGGCGTCCAGACCGGCCCGGCAGTACGCCACCATCGGGTCCGGGAGGGCGTCCAGCGGGTACCAGTCCATGCCGTCGCACCGGTCCGGCTCCATGATCCGAGGCCGGCCCGACCAGCGGCGGACCTCGAAGAACACGGCGATACGGGACCTCGATCCCGTCGGTGGCCGGTGGTGGACGGTGACCGCCGCGGTCACGTCCTCCGCCTGAATGTGCACGCCTGTTTCCTCCAGGGCTTCCCGGATGACGGCCTCGACCATGTCCTCGTCGGGGTCGAGGTGTCCGGACGGCAGATGCCGCAGGCCCGATGCGTACACCGGTCCGGCCCGGCGGGACAGCAGCACCTCCGGCCCGCTCTCTCCGTCGCGGCGCAGGATGAGGTGGACGTCGACCGGCACCGTGTGCCGGGCCCCGCCGCTCACCGGGCTGCCCCGGGGCGGCGGGCGAGCAGCACGGTGAACACGCCGTCCTCGTGCAGGACCCGGTCCGGCGCGTGCTGGAGCAGGAGCTCCTGAGCGTGGTACTCGAATGCGGTGTGGTCGGCGAAGAGGTCGGGCCGGGCGAAGCTGGTGGACCGCAGGTATCCCAGGATGCTTCGGGGGCTCCACGTGCGGGTGAAGGGGATGCGGTGCTCGGCGATGTCGCTGAACGCAGATTCGGAGAGGTCGTCTTCGTAGCGGCGGCCGGGTTCGCGGTAGGTGCCGGTGGTGCCGGCGCGGCGGTCTGTTCCGAGGTGGGACTGGATCAGGCCCTGGAGCGCGACGGTCCATTCGGCCTGGTGGGTCCACAGACTGCCGTCGCCCATGATCGCGACAACGGCGTGCGGCGCGGCCACCCGGTCGGCCATGGCTAGAACCGCAGGGCGGTCCATCCAGTGGAACGCCCGGCAGCAGGTGACCAGATCCGCCTGGTAGCGGGGTTGGGCGGGGGCGAACTTTTCGGCCGGGAGGGCGTGCACAGTGGCGGTGCGCTTACCCAGTTCGGGTCCGAGCTCGTCGAGCGCGGTGCGGAGCATTCCCTCGTCCTGGTCCACGAGGTCCAGGTGGGAGGCGGGAGGCAAGGCTGGCAGCATGGACAGGGCGACCTGTCCGGTGCCGGCGCCGAGGTCCAGCAGCCTGGGCGCCGCCACGCCGGCCAATTCCCGGGCCAGGAGCTGGACCACCTGGTCAGGCAGCCGAGGGCGGTATCGGGCGTAGTCGTGGTCCACCGAGTCGAACAGGGATACGGGTCTCCGATCTCGTGCTGTGGGCGTGGCGTTCAACGGCGGGTGTCGAGGACCTGGGGCAGCCAGGGCACGGCGGTCTCCCGGAAAGACTGGTTGACCGGGACCAGGTCGGGCGGGTTGCCCAGCGCGGAGAGGGTGACCGCGATGCTGGTGGCGCCGTCGTCGAGGGCGCAGATCTGGCTGCCGCAGGACGGGCAGAAGCCGCGCTTGGACTCCGGCCACGTGTAGTGCCACGACGGCTCGGCGCCAGACCAGGCCAGACCGTCGAGCGGGAAGGAGACCCACGACATCATCGGTGCCCCCGACAGGCCCTGACAGTCCCGGCAACTGCAGGTGTGGGGGTAATCGGGCTCCCCGGTGACCGTGAACTGGACCTTCCCGCACAGGCAGCCACCGGACCGGGCAGCGGTGGAAGCGGTGGGGGGTGGGGTCATGGGGTGGACTCCTTCGGCGACAGGGTGGGTTCGGGGGCTTGCGGCGGGACGGTTGCTGCCGGCTGGAGGGCGGCGGGCAGTGGCCAGGACAACTCGTTGGGCCCGCTGCCGGCGCTGACCCACTGGGTTCCGTCCGGTTCGAGGTGCAGCCGGTAGGAGGACGGCGATCCGGCCGCCTGCCATCGGGTGGCGGTGTCCTGGATCTCCGCCCAGATGTCACGGGGCCCGCAGACCGTGACCGTCCACGTCCCGGAGTCGTCCGGCCGGGCAGTGACCCAGGACCCGCAGTCGGGGGCCCCGATGACCAGGTGGTCGGCAGCCCAGTTCCGTACGAGTCCGGGGTGCAGGTGGTCCAGGGCCAGCCACAGACCCCGCGCATCATCCCGCGGCGGGCCCGTGTGCGTGGTGCGGGTGCTGCCCCCGTCCGCGGCCTCGATGCGGCGCCGTAGACCGGGCTTCAGGTAGAGCTGGCTCCATCCGTGGCCCGCCCGGTGCCCGAGTCGCACCGCTTCCAGGCTGGCCCGGACGCGCCCGCGGCCGGTCCTGGTGAGGACGGCCAGGCCCGGCCAGGACGGCGAGGACGTCGACAAGGTCGCCAGCCCCAGCCCGTCGGCGGCCAGTTGCTGCGGCCAAGCATCGGGCACCCGGGTGACCGCGTACGACACGAAGATCCGGTCGTAGTCGGCGCTGGCGGGCCAGCCGTTCTGCCCGTTCCCCGTCACGGCCGTCGGCCGGTGGCCGAGCAACGCCAGCCGCTCGCGGGCGGCGGCGGTGACGTGCTCGTCCCGGTCCACGGTGACCACCCCGGCATCACCTGCGATCCGGCACGCGACGGCCGCGGTCACCCCCGCACCTGTCCCGACATCCAGGACCCGCTGGCCCGGCCGTAGGCCGAGACGCTGCAGGAGCGCGACGGTCATTCCGGCCGTGCTGGACATCGCCGTCATCGACCCGCCCGACCGTGGGGCCGGCACCCGGCCCAGCATCGCCTCGCCGTCGTGCTGGACCAGCACGCTCTCCCCGCCGTACAGCAGCCCGAGCAGCTCCTCCCGGTCCGCGGGCACGGCCCAGTCGAGCATGTCCCAGCGGGGCGGAGTCTCGTCCGGCCCGCTGCGCCGCACGTACGCCTGCGGCATCAGCACCTCCCGCCGCACCGCGAGGAAGGCGTCCCGGACCGGGCCCGGCCGGAGGTGGCCGGCCGCTTCCAGCCCGGCGACCATCTCCGCCCGCGCGGCCCCCGCTCTCTCCTCGGGGGAGGCTTCGTTCCGGGCGGGCGGTACGAGGGGATCGGGCACGTACGACTCCTCGGGCAGGGGGACGGGGTCTAGGGGCGGGAAGCGCGGGGCGGTCAGGTCCATCCGAGCTCGGTGTAGGGACGACCGGCTCGGATGCCTTCGATCGCCGCACGGGTGTAGGGGACGATCGGCTCCGGAAGGGCGTCAGCGGGCCACCAGCCCCAGGACACGCAACGGTCCGGCTCCCGGACCTCGGGTGTCCCCGTCCACTGCCGGGCGCGGAAGACGAACCCGATCCTGGGCTGGTCCCCGGGCTTGTCGACCATGTGCACCACGTGCGCGAGCTCGACGTCGGCCGGGTCGATCAGCAGTCCGGCCTCCTCCTGCGCCTCCCGCACCAGGCAGGCCACCGCGGACTCCTGCTCGCAGTGCCCGGCCAGGAAATGGTGGGTTTCGCCGGCGTACGCGGAGCCGGGGTGCCGCAGGCCGAGCAGCACCTGGCCGTCGCGCTCCAGGTACAGGTGGACGCCGACGATGTGCGGAACGCTGGTGCTGCCCGCCTTCGGCCTGTCCGGACGGAGGGCTCCGCCCTGGGGCGCCGTCGTGCTGCGGACGGCGTGTTGGGCGTGCTGGCGGACGAGGTCCAGGGTTGAGGGGCTCAGCCTCAGGCGCTCCATGGAGTCAGGGTGGAACCAGGCCAGCATCACGCCCTCGGTGAGTGGCAGGCGGGCGGGGTCGCCGCTCCAGCGGGCGGTGAACACCTGCACCGGCACGGTCAGTCCGTCGGTACTGGTGGCGAGCTCGACGGCGAACGGCTCCAGGGCGCCCGGCTCGAGCCCGGCCTCCTCACGCAGTTCACGGCGAATGGTGTCTTCGAGTGAGGTGTCGCCCGGCTCGCGGCCTCCGCCGAGCAGCGCCCAGGCCCCGGGCTCCCAGATACCAGGCAGGTCATCGCGCAGGTGCAACAGGTAGCAGCCGTGCCCGTCGTGGATCAACGCCGAGGCATTGACCGGCTCGATGCGGCCGTCGAGCCCGGAGGCACAGAGCTTCGCCCGCAGCTGTGGGGCCGTGACCTTGTCGAAGGCCACCCACTGCGGGGCCGAGACCTCCTCCGGTTGCACCGTGACCTCCACGTCCTTGTCCACCAGCTGGAAGGCGAAGCGGAAGTCCCAGTGCTGGTGCGCACCTTCGCCCTTGACCGGGTTGGCGTCGATGTCGAAGACGTCGATGTCGATGGGCAGGTACCCGTAGGCGGCGGTGGCGCACAGGGCGCCGGACGGGATGCCGACCTCCTCGTGGACTTCGCGCAGTGCCGTCTCCAGCAGCGTGTGATCCCCGGCCTCGACGTGCCCTCCGGGTGCCAGCAGCAGCCCGAAGGTGTTGTGATGGACGAGGAGCACTCGGCGGTTGTGGTCGACGACGACCGCGCTGCACGTGACGTGTCCCGGCATGGTGGAGCGGCTCGTGGGCTCGGCGTCTTCGTCCAGCAGCCGGAGGAGAGGCGCCAGTAGCGGCGCTTCAGCGGGGTGCCGGTCCAGGTAGGCGGTGACGAGATCGCGGATGTGTGAGCGGGTGGGCGACAAGAGGGCCTCACAGGTCGGTGGGACGGCAGGGCGGAGGAGTCGGCGGCGCCTACGGGCGCGGGCCGCTCCTGCGGCGTCAGGGGGCGGTGGGGCACCTCGGGCGAGGGTGGCCGCAAGGGGAGGTTCGGGGATGGCCCCGTCCTCTCCCGCCGCCGGGCGGAGGTTCACACCCGGTGGCCTGTTCCCGGGTCGCGGCGCTAGTCATGCGTGATCCTGGGCGGGTAGAGCGTCGTGGTCGCCGGCCGCCTGGCCGTGGATCGCGGCATCGAAGGCCGAGGCTTGGACGAGATAGGCGTCGCGGAAGTCCCCCGTGCCGGTGACAGGGTCCATCAGTTCCTCGAAGGTCCCCGACTCGGCGACCCGGCCGTCCTTCAGGACGTGGATCAGGTCCGCGCGGCGCACGGAGTGCAGGCGGTGGGTGATGAGCACGATCGTCTGGCCGGTGGTCGCGGCCAGGGCCCTGATTTGGTCGAAGACCCGCTGTTCCGCGACCGCGTCCAGCGCGCTGGTGGGCTCGTCCACGATCAGGATCTCGGCCTGCCGGTACTTGGCCCGCGCGATGCCGATGCGCTGCCACTGGCCGCCGGAGATCTGGTGCCCGCCGCGGTAGCCGCGGGCCAACAGGGTCCCGAGCCCGCGCGGCAGGCTGTTGAGGACTTCGTCGGCTCCGGAGAAGCCGGAGGCTTCCTCGACCACCCGGTCGTCGATGGCCTGACCGGGCTGCCCGATACCGACGTTCACCCGGAACGTGAAGGGCCAGTGGTAGAAGTCCTGTGACATCAGGGCAACGCGGCCGAAGACCTGGTCGCGGTCGGCGGTACGGGCATCGACGTCGTCCCACCAGATCGTGCCGCTGCCCTCGTCCGGAAGGTAGAGGCCGGCGAGGAGCTTGACCAGGGTGGATTTGCCGGAGCCGTTCTCGCCCACCAGCGCGATGATCTTCCCCGTCGGGAACGCCAGGGTCACCTCGCGCAGCGTGGGCTCGGGCAGGGTCTGGCCGCTGCCGGGGTACGTGAAGGTGACCTTCTCGAACCGGACCTCCCGCAGCCGCGCGGGCAGCGGGTCACCGCCCGTGGGAATCGCCCGGGTCTTCGCCTCCCGGCACAGCCGCTCGAAGTCGGCGACGAACAGGGACTCCTGGTGCAGCTCGGTGACCTGGAGCACCAGGCTGTCGAGGCTGGCGGCGCCGGTGCGGATGGCCAGGACCGCCGTGCCGGCGACGGCGAGTTCCATGGCTCCGGCCCAGAGGAGGGCGCCCAGGGCACCGTAGGTGAGGAGGGTGGCGAGACCGCTGGCTCCGTCGGCGGCGAGCCCGATCCGTGCGGCGCGGCGGGCCAGCCGGGTCTGCTCGCGTTCGCTGGTCTCGGCCATGGTCCGGAAGTGGCCCAGCAAGAACGGCCCGACGCCGTGCACACGGACCTCCCCAGCCGCTTCCTTCTGGGTCAGCAGCTGGCCGAGGAGGTGCCCGGCGCGGGCGTGCTGGACGAAGGCGTGGAAGGAGATGTACCGCTGGCGGGAGATCATCAGTGAACTCCACGCGCTCGGCAGCGTCATCAGGACCAGGAGCGGCAGCAGCACCGGGTGCAGGACGGTGAGCACGCCGGCCGCCGCGATCAGCGACACCGCCGAGTTCAGGGTGTTGGTGCAGTACCGGATCATCCGCCGCGCCGAGTCGGCGCCGTACCGGGCCGCGTCCAGCAGCCGGTGGAACTCGTCGTCCTCGATCGCCGACAGCTCCGTGCGGTGCACCAACCCCAGGTACTGCTCGGTGGCCACGCGCTGCACCTTCGGCTCCAGCGCGCCGGTGGCCGCCGTCGAGGCCGAGCGCAGGAGCGACCCGAGGAACGCCGTGACGGCCACGACCGCGAGCGCGGGCAGCGCCTGAGTCAGGCGCTCGTTGGTGCTGCCCGCCGCGAGGACGTGGCCGAGCACGCTGTTGACCGCCACGAGGCCGACCGCCTGAGCGACGCCCCGCCCGGCCTCCGAGGCCAGGACCACCCGCAGCGCCTGTGCGTCGGCGAGGTGGGCAAGCCGCAGGCCGGTGGCCGCCAGGCGGGGGAGTTGGCGCGCCATCGTCCAGAGTCCGAGCCCCAGCCAGGCGCCCTCGTGCTGGTCCCAGCCGATGTCGTAGGCCAGCTCGCCGCCGAAGAGAAGACGCTCGGAGTCCGACACCCCCGCGGCGCCGGATCCACTTGCCGAGTCCTTGCTCATGCAGCCCTCCCGCAAACGGGTCGTGAGCCGCAGCAACAGGCAGATGAGGCGTCAACAGGACACCAAACCGCAGGGCGTAGCCCTGGGGCCAGCCCGCCATGTTCGATTAATGGGAGGGCGTCGAGGTGCTTCGGCAGGAGATTCACGGGGTCCTCCGTATGGGCGCACGACTGGTACTGGTGCTCTAAGAACGGCCCTGATCCGGGTCCGTCACGGCCGAATTGGAGGCAAAGCGGGAACGAATGTTCTCGTCTGGCTGGGTGCGCTTGGCCCGCCTGGGGCTGTGGCGTTGAAACTCGCTCGAACAGGTCGTGTCACCCGGGCGGGGGATTGCCGACCAAATGCGGACGCCGACTTCCCCGGCTCGTAGCGAGTCAGGGAGCCTGCAGGCTGCCTCTGATCACGCGGTCGCTCCGATGCAGTGCCGCGTCCAAGGCACTACGCAGGGGTGCTGGCAGGGCGCCGAAGCCGAGAGCACACGCTGCGACGAGGTCGTGGCAGTCCTGGAGCTGTCTCGGGCCGGCGAGCTCGGTGAACAGTGAGTCGTCTAGGACTTCGCGGGCGGCGAAGCCGTCACGTGTACCGACGATGCCCCAGTGCAACTCGTTCGTGATGCGGTACGCGGCCGGGCTCGCCGGGGTGGCGATGGTGTCCAGGGCTGTGAGGCGCAGGCGGGTGTCGAAGACCGTCATGCCCTCCTCGGCGGGGACGGCGCGGAGCGCGGCTTCGAGTTCGTCCTCCTGGTTGTGATGCAAGTCGGCGCAGGCACGGAGGCATAGGGCGTGGAGGCAGGCGGTGACGGCGTGCTCCCACGGTTCGCCGGCGGCGGTGTCGGCGATGAGTTCGGTGGCGTGCGCGGTGTCACCGCTGGTGAGGGCGGCGACGACGGCGATCTGTCGGCCGTCGAACATCCGCTTGCCGATGCCTTGGTGTTCGCGGGTGTGCGCGAGGGCTTCGGCCCACCGGCCGCTGCCGGTGAGGGTCCGTGAGCCGTCGGCGAGGAGGACTCGCCACAGCCAGCTGCGTAATTCCTGCCGGTCGTCTTCGGACTGGACCAGGTCGGCTGGGATGTGCACGTCGTCGAATCGGTCGTCGGTGCCGTTCGTGACGGCGTCGAAGAGACGCAGAAGACGGTTGCGCCCTTCGTCGGGGTGTCCGGCACGGATCTGCAGGCGAGCCAGGTTGACGACGGGCTCGAGGGCCCGGATTGCGGCCGTGGCGTGGAGCGGGGTGGCGTGCAGGTAGGCGTCGGCGTGCTGGTGGCATAGCTGACGGGCGAGGTCGGGCAGTCCGACGTCGCTGGCGATCAGGGCGGCCTGGTTGTAGACGGCCGAGGCCAGCCCCTGGTCGGAGCGCGCAGCTGCGGTCTCGGAGAGGGTTGCGAGGGCCTGGACGCGGTCGGGAAGGGGGAGGCAGGCAGGCCGGAATCGTGAGACGAGGGGGAAGCGTCGGGCTAACTGGCCGTGCGGGTCCATGAAGTTCTCCGAGGGGTCGGCCCGACGTGTGGTGCCCGCCGCTGAGGGGCATGGGGGCAACGGGCACCACACGGTCAGGGAGGCAAGGTCAGTTGAAGTCGATGACGATCCGGTTCAGGGGCGTGTCGACGGTGGACTGGCCGGGACGCTCCGCGGGAACCGGCGCTTGCAGGGACTGGAGCTCGAAGCTGGCTTCCCGGCCGCGGTAGTTCCGGTCCCAGGCCCGGATGGTCTCAGCGACCTCGGCGGCGAGCTCGTCGCTGCCGGGGCCGTGGCCGATGACGCCGAACTCCCACAGCTTGCCGCCCTCGGGGGTGGTCTGGTCCGAGAGGCGCCGGGCAAGGTAGGTCAGGGCGCCCTTGTCGATGACCGCGGTGGAGGAGGGGTAGGGGTCCTCGGTAAGGGTGGTGCCCTTCGCCGCGGCCGGAAACAGCATCCTGACCAGGCCCGAGTCGAAGGAGCAGCTGACGAAGAGCTCCATCCACTCGGGCGATTCCATGGCGCGGACCGTCATCCCGGTCCACTCCTCGACCCGCGGTTCTTCGAGCACGCGGCCCAGCGCCTCGTCATCGAGGGGTGTTCCGGCCGGCGCCTGCAGGCGTACGGTCCCGTCCGTGACCAGGGGGATGATCCGCCGGTCGTCGTCCGCGATGCCGCGGCGCAGGGGCATGAAGGTATTCATCTCGCTGCCGAGGGAGACCCACCGGTCGCCTCGGCGTTCGTAGACGATGGAGCGGGAGACGCTGCCCTTGATGCGCTGGGGAACGACGAGCCGTCCGGCCGGGGCGAGCTGGTCGAGCCAGGCGTGCGGGATGCCGTGGGCGCCGACGGTGGCGATGATCCGGTCGTACGGCGCCCCGTCGGCGTAGCCGACGGCTCCGTCGCGAGTCAGGGCGACGACGTTCGTGTACCCGGCGGCGGCCAGGTGCGCGCGGGCGCCGTCGACGAGGTCGTCGTCCACGTCGATGGTGGTGACGTGACCGGTCTCGCCGACGACGTGAGCGATGAGGGCGGCGTTGTACCCGGTGCCGGCGCCGAGTTCGAGGATGCGCTCGCCGGGCTGGGCGTCGAGCTGGTCGAGCATGAGGGCGACCACGGCGGGCTGGGAGGCGCAGGAGATGGACGTGCCGTCGGTGTCGTACTTCACGTGGACCGGCTGGTTGGCGTAGGCGTCCTGAAGCGAGGCGTCAGGCACAAACAGGTGCCGTGGCACGGTGCGCAGCGCGGCCTCGGCGGCCGGATTGGCGGCGTGGCCCTCCTGGCGGATCTGGTCGACGAGGGCGTTGCGGAGCTGTTCCGCGGTCGGATCTGGGGTGGTGAGCGTGTCGGTGTTCACCGATCCGACGCTATCGGCGGCCGGGGTGCCGCCGGGGGTGGTTGCGGGGGTGTCACTCGTTCCCATGATGGCCTTTCGGGCGAGGTTGGACAGGGCGCTTTGGTCCTCCAGGGGGAGGCCGGCCCGGTTGAAGTGGAAGATCAGGTGGTGGGCGAGGACGGCTCTCAGCCCTCGACGCAGGCGGCCTTCGTAGTTGAGGACGGCGAATGCGGTCCCGGCCCGTACGAAGGCGCGGACCCAGTCGGCGTGGCCGTGGAGGGGGCCGTCCTCCCGGCACAGGGTGCGGGCGTCGACGGTCAGCAGGGAGTGCATGGCCGCGTCCAGCTCGGAGGCGAGGATCGGCGGGGTGGGGCGTTCGGCGGCGACCTTGTCCCAGACGTCTCCCTGCTCGTACCAGTCGAGACCGGCAGCGCGCATCATCGCGCTGACGAGGAGGACGGCGGTCTCGCGACGGCCGAGGTGCCCTGCCTGGACGGGGTAGGTCAGTAGGTGACGGCTGTCCGCGTGGAAGAGTTCGTGGGCCGCCTCCATGGCCTCGGGCCCGCCGAAGGCCAGGGTCTCCGGCTCGTAGATGGCGGGAATCCACTGCCGGACCTGGTCGTCTTGGACGAGTCCGCTGAGGGCGGCCCACAGGGTGGGGGTCTCGTCGCCGGTGGTGCGCACGCGCAGCTTCCACGGCTGCTTGTTCATGAACCACCAGGCGGAAATCTCCCCCCGGTCCTCGGCCTTGAGCAGAGCGGGGCCGAGCCTCTGGGGAATCACCTGCTGTGCAGCGGTGCGGTCCCGGAAGGTGACGTTGATCTGGTGCCAGGTGCCCTGCATCAGTGAGGTCCTTCAAGTAGGTGGTCGACGGTGGTGGAGTTGTGTGTGCGCGCGCCGATCACGCGATGAGCAGGCAGGCGTCCCAGGACGTGCGGGGCGGTATGCCGGTGGCGGGCGCCAGGAGGGCCAAGGCGATTCCCGCGGCGCCGTCGAGGAGCCCGGGGTCGGGTTCCTGCGTCTGGATGAGCCCGGCTGCAGCGCCGGCCGGGTCGCTGCCAGGGGGGTGCACTGCGGACAGCAGCGCGGGGAGCACTGCCCGGAGTTGACCGGCGGTAGGGGCCAGGGCGTCCGAGGCTGCCCGGGAAGCGATGTGGGCGAGGCCGGCGAAGCCGTGGCACAGACCGTTGTCGGTGGTCTCGCGGAGCTGCTGGGGGTCGGTTAGCGCTGCCAGAAGACCGTGCTCGGCGGCGAGCTGGCGTCTCCGGTCCCCGAGGGCGATGGCGGCGAGCTGCTGCGCGCGGGCGAGCCCGGCGGTGCCGTAGCACCAGGACGGCCGCTGCGGCCCCATGGACAGGTGGCCGGTGCGGAGGGCGGGCAGGGTCACCCAGTACGGCCAGGCCGGCCCCCGGCCGCTGTCGGCTTCCCAGCGGTCCAGCCAGTGGAGGATGCTGGCGATGGCTTCCCAGTGACCTGAGGCCGTAGTCCCGCGGAGTGCGGTGAGTGCAAGGAGGGCGAGGACCCCTCCGATGCCGTGGGCCAACCCGGTGTTGGCGTGCCCGTCCGGGTAGCGGTCGTCGGGGCGTCCAGAGGGTCCGGACGCCGTCCACCATCCGGGCACCGTCTCACCCCTATGGGTGAGCGGCAGGGTGAGCTGGACCAGGTAATCGAGGATGGCGCGGACGATGTCGCTGTCGGGGCGTCGGCGAAGGAGGTAGGCGCCGTACCCGGTGAGACCGCGGATCGCGTCGAACTCCGCGAGCGCCGGGAGTTCTTCGGCTTCGATGCGCTGCTCAGCAGCGGCCAGGCGGCGGCGTGCGTCGCTGGCCACTTGTCGATCCAGGGCATCGAGTGCGGCTGCGTACGCCCCGGGAAGGCGTTCGGCCGCACACGCGAGGGCGTGGGCAAAGGCGGGTGCACCGTAGAAGGCATGGCTGTCGGCCCCGCTCGTCAGCGGCTGTCCGGCCACGACGGAGAGCCAGGAGTGCGCGCGGTCCCACGGCGCGAGGCCGGCGGCGGCGAGCTCGATGTGCAGCAAAGCGATACCCGGAGCGCCATGGCCGAGCGACTGCCGACGCCACTCGGAGACGACCTGCGCGTCGAGTACGGCCGCCGGTTCGGCGAGCCGGTCGGCGATCTCCCGGGTAAGGCCGAGGGCGGCGTGGGACATCAGCGGGACCTCCGGGCGGTCCAGGCGAGGGCGGCGGCTCGCGCGAGGTAGAGGCAGACCGCTTCTTCGGCGAAGTCGACGGCGACGGCGCGGACGAAATGGACGTGGAGCAGGGAGGTCAGCACGGCGTCTGCATCGATGCCCTGGGTATCCGGGCCAGGGAAGTGGCGCCGGTACCCCGCCAGTGCCCCGCTGCGGTCGCTCCAGGCGTTCAGGATCGTCTCGCCGCCGGTGACAGAGCGCAGGGCTGCCCAGTCATCGTCGGGGTTGGCGAGCGCGACGCCTTCGGTGAACTCCGGCCGAGCCACTCGTGCCGGGGGCGCAGGCGGGACGTGGTCGATCAGCCACGCCATCGCCTTCGGCGTACTGCCGAGATAGGCGGCGGCGATGGCCACGCTGTGCGCGGCGACCAGTGCCCGCCGCGACGGCCGGCCCGCGCAGGTGAGCTGCGCGAGGACTGCACGGGAGTCGGCTCGGAAGACTTCCTCGGCCGCAGCCCAGGCTGCCCCCGCGCCCCACCTGCCCATCTCCGGATAGGAAGTGGCGTAGCGCAGATCCGACACCAGCCCAGCGCAGCGGAGTTCGTCAGCCCACGCACTCACCGTGCTCGCCGTATCGGTGAAGGCTTCCGGGGTAGGCAGGGCGAACCGAAGCCGAAGGTGCTGGTCGGGGTCGCGGAACCGTACGAACCACCAGGGCCGCCCGCAGAGCCGGTCCAGTAGGCCCGGAAGGTGCTCCCCAAGCAGGACGTCCTGGCGGCGGATCTCCCCGTACACGCTGGCCAGCAGGACAGGCGAGACGGCCGGGGTGTGGACCGTGTCGCTTCGAACCGTACGAGCGGAGGTGGGCTGGGGCAGACGAGGCCAGGACGGTGGACGGCTGGCCTTGAGAGGCACGACGATCTCGTGGGCTCGGCCGCCGCACCATCCCAGATCGGCCGCAGCCAGCGCTTCGGCGACCGTGATCGCACCGGCCCGGTCCAGTTCCTCGCGCAGCAGCGCCCTGTGGGCGGGGACGGTGAGGTCGAGGGGCAGCAGTCGGTCGCCCTCCCCGACGTGCACCGCCAGGGGGAGCTTGCGGGCGTCGCGCCAGGTGCCGAACGCCGCGTCCCATTCCTCCCACGGCCGGTCAGCTGCAGGCAGTTCTGCGGCGTTCAGCCGCCAGCGCGCCGGCGCCAGGATGATGCGACCGCAGCGCAGGCGCGGAAGGTAGGGCAGGTGGGAGGCGGCTCCCCAGTCGAACGTGGTGACCTGCGCGCACTGGGCGCGGCTCAGTTCAGTGAGGAACCTGGCCAGGGGCGGGGTGTGCGTGTCCAGGTTCAGGGCGTGCATCCCCACCGCCTCCACGCGCTGCCCGCGACCGGGGGCAGCGAGGTACATCCGGCGCCCGTCACAGCCCACCGCCAGGTCGTCGACGGTCAGCACGTCCTCACCAGGGGCCCGGTGCTCGGCGAGGCTGATCAAGGTCGGCAGCACGCGCGGTGTCCGGGTGACGTGCGCGCTCTCCGGCAGTAGCGGAGGGAACGACAGCTGGACGGCGATCGTGTCCGGGTCGGCAGCCGGAAGCTCGCTGAGGTCGTCGATCAATGCCTGCCGCTGCCGGGAGCCGAGCACAGGGAGGAATCGGCCGGTTCCGACCCCGGCGCCCCGGGAGACGCTGACCACTTCCAGGCGGAAGCGCCCTCGGTCCAGCGTCCTGGTGTCGGACGCATGGAGCCGGAACCCGAGCTCAAGGTGGGGCGGGAGCCGTACCGGTTCGCTGCCCACGGTCAGGGCTTCGATGGTGGCCTCGTCGAGGACGACCTCGCGGCTGGTGTCGAGGGCAGCCTGCTGCGCCAGCTGCAGCAGGACCTGATCGCGGTCCGTCAACCGAGGTTTGGGGCCTGCAGGGCCGGCGCCCGCATATCCGTCGGGGTAGCCGATGCCGCTGTCGGCGACCACGTCGAGCACCGGGACCATGGAGCCGATCCCGAATCGCTCGTAGAACCGCATGTGGAACGCCTTCCAGGCCGCCGTCCCGAACGGCGCCGGGCTGACACGGGCCAGCAGGAGGGCGGCGTGCTCGGCTTCTCGTGCGACCTCATCCGGCAATACGACGGACCCGGCCAGGCGCACGTCCACGGCCAGCGGGTCCCGACGCAGACGGGGGGCCATGGCACGCATCTGGGCACGGGCAATCTCGTGTCCGTCGGTGTGCTGCAGTTCAGCGTGGGCGGCCCGCAGACCGGCGAGGATCTCCGACACCCCGACGACCTCGTCGGCGCCGATGGCGTCGAGCTGGGCCAGGAGGTAGCCGAGCGCATCGGTCTCCGTGCTCGGGGCGTGCAAGGCGCTGACCAGGACGCCGACCTCCATCAGCTCCCGCACGAACCCGTTCACGGTGGGCTTCCCCGCCGAGGGGAACTCGGCCAAGACCTTCGCGACGACATCTGCGACCGGGATTGGCGCCCGGGCGGAGGTCAGGACGGCAGCCACGGCGCCGGTCATCCGTATTGAGGCCTCGACCGCGCGCCGGCGGGCGGCTTCGGTGTCGGCCCGGTAAGGGACGACGAGACGATCGCCGCGTTCGGTGAGGATGGTGCTGGCGACCACCGGAATCCGCTCCAGCAGCTCGACGTCGGCCTCCAGCCGGGCGATGACCTTCGCCATCCATTCCGCGGACGCTCGGGCCACCGGCAGATGCCCGCGTCCCCAGCCGACATGGGCGGAGGCGCCGAAACCGGCGGTGGTGACGCCGGCGAAGTATCCGAAGGGCGTGGGGCGGCCGTGTGCTCGCAGCACGTACCGGGCCACCGAGAGCGCAGCCCGACGAACATCGCGGGGCCGGGGCCGCTCGGCGGCCAGGAGGCCATCGACCTCACTGCCCAGGGCCGGGCTGGCGTGCCACAACGCCTCACCGGTAGCCGTGGCGCGGATCGCACGCAGCCAGGGAAGCTGCCCGGTGAAGTCCCCGGGGGACCGGTCGGTCAGGTCGGGCCAGGGCACCAGCGGAGGAGTGGGGGACGTCACCGCGCGCACGAGTGCCGTGCGACCGGACTGAAACGCGGGGCTTGCCACCTGAACCTCCGTGAAGGGTGAAAGGAACGGACGAGCCCAGTGCCGCCCCGCCGCGCTGGGCGTGGCGGGGCGGGCACCGGTCAGGGTGGGGCGAGCGGGTCAGTGGACGCCGGTGGTGCAGGCGCCGCAGGTCGAGCCGCAGTTGTCGTCGGTCAGGGTCTTCAGGGCGCCCGCGTCGCCGACCTCGGTCAGCTCCACGTCCAGGTGGAACGCGTCCTGGGGCGTGGCCTTGGGCTGAGCCTGGGTCATGCCCGGGTTGGGATTGGTGGCCATTGCAACTCCTTCTGCTGGTTCGGTCTGTCTGGTGTGTTGCGGACCAGGGGCGCGTGCCTGACGGCGTGCTCCCTGGCCTCCCCCTCCGGATGCGCCGAAGAGGGGAGTCGTGGGCCGCGAGGGCGGCGGTAGGGATCAGCCCTTGTCTCTGGGCGGTGCCGAGCAGCGCGGCGAGGGCTCGACACCGGCGAGGTCTTCACGAAGCCGGGCCCGAGCGAGCATCTGCCGGATGGTGCGCCGCCGGAGATAAGCCTCAGCCAGCCTGCCTGCCATCGACCCTGCCACCGGCATGGCGGCAAGCCGTTGCAGCGGCACGAGCGCGCGGCGCTGCTCGGGCCTCACCGCAGCTCTCCCACCGTGGTCGGCGGCGTTTTCCCTGGGACGCCGACCCGAGCTTGGGCCAGGGCGGGCGCCGCATCGCGGCGGCCGTGCTCGCCCTGGTGCTGCGCGGCGGCAGGTAGCAGCGTGACATTCACGAGACTGCCCCCATGAGCCCGGCAGGGACGTAGTGGCCCGGGCCGTAGGCCCCGTCCGCGTCGAAGCGCAGGGTCTTCTCCGCCGTGAGGAACCGCAACGCACGCTGGACGTGGTGAGGGAGCAGGCCGAACTCCTCGCCCAGCAGACCGGTCGGCAGTGCAGTCCCCGGCCGGTAGTGGCCGGCGCGGATCCGGTCGCGGACGGCACCGTGCAGGCCGCGGTCGCGGGGGTGTGGTTCGCACCTGCCGAGTCGGACCGGCGCACCCCCGGTGTGCAGCACGATCTCGCCCAAGGTGTCCAGGCGCAGGATTGCCAGGTGCACGTGCTTCACCGGCAGCCTCAAGAGCAGGGCAAGGTGCTTGATGGGCGGAAGGGAGGTGCCGGGCGGGTACATCGTGATCACGTGCTGGTGCACGATGACGCAGGCCCGGTCCAGGGCCCGCATGCTCACCGGTTGGGTGGCGACGGAGCCGCGGGCGGTCACGCGGAGGCCGCCGGGTACATGGCAGCGCTGGCGGGGAAGCAGTGCCCGGACCACGCGGTGCCCGCGGAGGAGTGCACGGGTCCTGTCGCTGCGTCCAGCAGCGAAGGCGCGCCGGTCGAAGCCTGGTCCAATACCTCATCCGCGACCGCCTCCGTCATCGAGGCGAGTCGGCGGAGAAGGCCGATGTCCTGGGAGTCGCGGCGCAGTCGGTCGCGAACCTCGTGCAGGAGGCCGTCCGCCTGGGACCGCGTTTTCTCGGTGAGACCGGTCTGCACGTGGCGGGAGGTGTGGTCCGTCAGCGACGTGAGGTAGGAGGCCAGGCGGGCGGTCAGCGGACGGACGTCGGGCGCGTCCACAGCATCGTCGACGACACGATTGAGGTCAGCCCAGAGGCTGCTGTCTTCGCTGGTGACGTCCTCGTGCCGGGAGAGCGCGAGCGCGCGCAGCAGGCGCCAGGTCACGGGCTCCGCCTCGGTCGGCGTGTGGGTGACGGCGGCGTGGCCACCGCTCCACGGCCGCGAAGCCGCAGTGGGTAAGCAGGCGTGTTGGACGGGGGCTGGGAGCGACGGACCCACGAAGTCTCCTCGGGCAGGGAACGGATGTCGGGTGCTGGCGCCGGTCGGCCGAGTGGGCCGGCTACCAGGGGCGGCGTAGGGCCCGCTGCGTGGCCGCGTAAGGGCGCACGATCTCGTGCCGGGTCTTGACCACCACGGGGGCGTGGCCGCAGAGGATCACGGTCTTCACTGAGGCGTCGAAGCTGGGGGAGAACATGTTCGTGATCGCGTACGCCGTGCCGTCGATCACGAGCCAGTCGCCGATCCGGATCTCGCGAGGGGACGCCTCCCACACGTCACCCGGCGGCGCATTGCGTGCCGTGCGGCTGACCAAGGAGTTGGGTACCGAGTCCGGCCCGCAGTTCTCATTTCCCAGTCCAGAAGACGTCATCGTCGTCGGTCAGCACCATGAGTGATCGGTCCTGGCGAGTGCGGGCCGGCGAGTGCTGCCACCGGCGGATGCGCCGGCTTCCTGTTCGGTGATCAGGAGATTGAGCTGCGGTTTGATGCCTGGCGGCAGCTGGAGCAGGTGGAAGCTGCCTGTCTGGCGGACCTCCTCCCACCCCCACGTTGCGGCAACGTGGGCCGCCAGCCGGGCGTTGGGCGTGCTGCAGCGCAGCCAAACCGGTGGCCGGGAGGCGCGGGCGAAGTGGTCGGCGAGCCACAGCGAGACCAGGCGCCCCACGCTCCGGTGGCCGGGGTCGGTGAAGACCAGCAGCACGCGAATGCTGCTCTCGGCGCGCTCGGGTGTGCTCCAGCCCGGGCCCGGACCGTTGGAGTCCAGCCTCCACATCGCGACAAGTTGCCCGTCGTCGAACAGGCCGTGGAGCTCGTGGCTGTGGTCGCCAGTTCGCAGGGGCCGGATCACGGCGGCGTCGCGGGACTGGTCGACGGGTCGCCCGCGCTTGGCTTCGTGGGCCCACCGTCGGGAAAGCAGGACGCCTGCCTGTGGGTAGTCGGGGCCGGCGAGGGCCCGCACGCTGTAGGGGGCTGTCACCGGACCGTCTCCCGGTACGAGTCGTCGGCGGTGTCCGGCGTGTGGGCGGGAGGGGCCGGGTCCATCCCGTTTTCCGTCGCTTTGGGTGTGTGGGCGGTGAACGCGTACGACCCGTACTGCGGCTCGCGGCCGTCGGCGATGCGGAGACCTCTCAGAGGAAGGGCCTCGACGCCCGGCGCCTCCAAAGCCCAGCCGTCGGCGAGCGCCAGCAGCTGCTCCAAGGTCCGCGGACGGTAGAGGATGCCAGCCTCCCGGTACAGCCTGACGAGGTCCGGGGCCGGCTCGGGGTGACCATCGGCCGCTGCGTGGACGACGGACAGGACGCTTCCGGCGGGGAGCCAGGACAGCAGCACGGAAAGCAGGCGCCTGGCTTCGACGTCACCGATCCACGGCAGGACCTCGTGCAGCAGGACCGCCATCGGCCTTCCGCGGTCGAGGCGTGCGATGACCGGTTGGGCGAGCATCTCCTCGGTGAAGGTGATGTCGGCGTGCAGGCCCATCTCCCGCGGCGTCTCCTCGAACACCATCCGGACGTGGGCCTGCACCAGCGGGTCGCCATCCACGTAGACGACGCTGGCCTCGGGCTGGATGTCCTGCGCCACCTCGTGGACGTTGTGGCCGCGGCGCCGGGGCAGCCCGCAGCCGAGGTCCAGGAACTGCGCGATCCCCTTAGCGGCCAGATGCCGGACGGCGTCCAGTGCGCGGGCGCGGGCGGCGGCAGCTGCACGATCCAGCCACGGTGCCACCGTCAGCAGTTGCCGTCCCAGGGCCCGGTCCGCCGGGTAGTTGTCCGTGCCGCCGGAGAGGTAGTCGCACACGCGCGCCACCGTGGGCCTGGAAAGGTCGAGGCGGCGCTCCATACCACCGGCTGCCGCTGCCGGGACCACGCCTTCATCAGCCGCCTCCGGGCGCGCACCCTCCAGGTCTGGAGGCTGCCGCCGGGTCCCGCCGGCTACCGGCGTTGTTCCGGAGTCGAGGGCCCCAGGGCAGTGGCGCAGGTAGGCGCTGACGGTCTTGCCGTGACCGTCGGACCGGGGGGACGCGTTCCAGTAGTCGGAGAGTTCGGTGACGATGGACAGACCGCGCCCGCTCTCCGCAAGGTCCTGCGGCCGGCTGACCTTGGGGCGGGGCGGGCACGGATCGGAATCTTCAACCTGGGCGATCAGCGCCTCGCCGGCAACGAGCGTCAAGGAAACCAGGAACTCGCCCTGGCCCGCCGCGTCCGGCTCGGCATGGGTCACGGCGTTGGCGGCCAACTCGCTGCAGATCCTCACGACGGGGTCGGTCAAGGACTCGCAGCCCCACTTGTCCATTTGGTCCGAGACGAAGCGGCGGGTCTGCCTGACGGACTCCGGGCGGCTGGGCAGGGCCGTGCACGTCGAGACGGCGGCGGGGGAAGCCAACGCTCGAAGCAGGTCGCCTCGCGTGATCCGTGGGGACATGGTCACCTCACCTCGTTCCAATCCGGCGACGTCTGGACGCCGTCCGGGGGAGCCTGTGGCTGAAGCATTCGATGGCCGAAGTGCGGCCGTGGGAGTGGCCCTTGGGGCTACCGTTACGCTCAGCGAACCGCGTTTCACCCCGTGTGGACATCCCGGGGCGTGGGCCGGGTCGGGTAACGCGGGTAATGATCGTTTCGTGGACAGGAGTGCTTTGTGCCGCGCGAACGGAACACGCGCCTGGAGGGTGTACTCCAGGAAATCGGCTGGTCCCAGGTCGCCGCAGCAGCGCACCTGGTGCGTGTTGCCTCCGAGGTCGGAGCCACGGAGCTGCAATCCATCACGCGCTCCCACATCAACCAGTGGATTCGAGGCGCGCATCCAGGGCCGACGGCGACCCGTATCTTGTGCGAGACGCTGTCGCGAGGACTGATCAGCAAGGGGCTGAACCGCATCGTCACGCCTGCCGACATCGGGCTCAACGACCCGGACAAGCAGGCGGATTCGATGCAGCCTCACGGCGGCGACACCATCGCCCAGCTCGTGGATCTCGGGGGGACCGACTTGGACCTGGAGCGCCGTCTCGCCCTCAAGCACGCGGCATTCTCGCTCGCGGGCATGAGCCTGCCGTCCTCCGGTTGGTGGGAGGACTCTCTGACCGCCGCGCGCAGAAGGGAGCCTCCCGCCGGCCGGATGACCGGTGCGGAAGACGTGGCAGCCGTACGGGAGATGACCCAGTTGTTGTCGCAGAGGGAGCAGCGACGTGGTGGCGGAGACGGACGGTCCGCTTTGGTGGCCTACCTCCGCACCGATGTTGCCGCCTACCTCGGTAGCCGGTTCCCGGACGAGCACGTCCGGAGAGAGATGTTCTCGGCCGCCGGCGAACTGGCCTACCTGGCAGGCTGGACAGCGTTCGATGCCTCCGAGCAGGTGCTGGCACAAAGGTGGCTCGGCCTCGCCCTGCGGCTGTCCGCCGAGGCCGACGACGCTCCGCTGGCCGGGCACATCCTCCGAGCCCAGGCCCACCAGACCCTCGACCTCGGCCACCCCGCGCAAGCCCTCCAACTGGCCGAGACCTCCGTCTCCCAGCGGCGCTACGCCAACGCCAGCCCCCGTGAACGCTCCCTTCTCGGCGTTGTCCACGCCCGCACGCTGGCTGCCAGCGGCAGGAGGCAGGAGGCGATCACGGCCCTGCTGCGCGCTGAGGACGACCTGCGCAGCGCCCAGGCCGGTGACGACGAGCCCGCCCGCGTCTTCTTCTTCTCCGAGGCATCCCTCGCGCACGAGACAGCCCGCACCCTGCACGCGCTTGGTGATCTCCAAGGAGCCGAAAGGGAGTTCCAGCGCAGTGTCCGTACTCGCCGGACCACGGCCTTCGCCCGGACACACGCCGTCACCCTCGGGCTCCTGGGCGCGGTCCAGATACAGCGGGGCGCACTCGACGTGGCCTGCGCGACCTGGACCCAAGCCCTCGATGCCATGCAGGGAGTCCAGTCCGGACGCGCCCTGGACACCGTCGTCCAGATGCGCCGCGCCCTGTCCCCGTACCGAGGCCGCGGCGGCACCGTGCTGACCCGCCTGGACGACCGCGCCCGTACCGTGATCAGCCGGGTACGCTGACCGCGCCGTCACACCACCGGACCAACCCGAGCCAATAGTCTGGCTGGTCCGGTAGTCCCAGGGGAGGAATGCGTGAACGACCCGATCACGATCGAGGCCATCGCCCACGTCGTCGGCGGCCACCAGACGCCGGCCGACGACTACCAGGGCGGAGTCGAATCGATCATCCGCATGCGCCAGGACTTCCCACTGGACACCCTGCGCGGACTCGACGAGTTCTCCCACCTGATCGTGACCTGGCACTTCCACCTGGGTTCCGACGCCGACCTTCACCTCGGAGCCCGTAGTCCTCGCAACGACCCGACATGGGAGCCCACCGGCACCTTCGTGCACCGAAACCACCGACGTCCCAACCGCATGGCAACGTCCTTCCCCCGCCTGCTCAAGGTGGAAGGCCGGGACCTCCACGTCACCGACCTCGACGCCGTGGCCGGGACTCCGATCTACGACCTGGCCCCATACTTCGCGGAGATGGGCCCCCGCGGCCCGGTCACCGCTCCGGCCTGGCCGGCGGCGATGCTGGCGAACTACTGGGACCCCGCGGCCAACCGACCCGAGTAAGACCTCGCCCCTGGGTGGCGGAGACACGTCCGCCTCGTCAGGCGGACATCCTCGGTTACCGCTCGGGCGCGTGCGCAATCTCAGCCTCGGAGAGTCGACGGTCAGGAAGCCTCCGAGCAACGCTGCTGATGCCGACCGCAAGGCGGAGAGCGGGGAGCAGATCTATTGCCCGGGGAGGCGGACGAAGTCGGAGTGTTCCGTCTTGGGGCTGCCTGAGCGAGGTCCTAACCAGAGCCAAACGCGGTCTTTTCGCGCCCAACCTGTGTCAGTTCGCCTCTGCATTGCTCTTTCTGACGAAGTGATCCACTGCCCGGGGTCGTTGAGATCTAGCGTGGTGGTCGAAAAGGCGCCGAAACGAGGGAGCGGTCATGGGCCCGTTAGGACCGACGCTCTTCCAGACCCTCATCAATCAGCGGGGCTGGCAGGAGTACCAGGTCTTCAAGAAGCGGTACGAGCAGGCGGCAAAGCAGCTTGCCGATGCCGAGGGCGACCCCTCGATCGGGACCGCCACCGTCGAGAAGAGGCAGTTCCACAGATGGGTGAGGGGCAACGTGCGCACCCCTCAGACGGTCGCCCGCCGGGTCCTGGAGTTCATGTTCCCGGGTATCCCGGCAGCCCGTCTCATGGAAGCAGCGTCCTCCGACCTGGTCTCGCCGCCCGCTCCGAGGGCGGAGGGGCGCACTTCAGGGGAGGCGTTCGAGAACGGCTGTGAAGACGTCGTGACCGCCGCCGCCAGCGAGTCAGCACGGTTCGCGGCCCGCGCAGAGGGCAGCAATGTGGGACCACACACGATGGAACAGTTGGAAGCCGATATCCGGCGGATAGTCGATACGTACCCCAATCGACCCGTCGGCCCCCTGTTTCGAGAAGTCCGCTCGTTGCGCGACCAAGCGTTCGAACTCCTGGAAGGCCGCCAGCCGCCTCGGTACACCCGCGACCTCTACGTCTGCGCCGGCATCCTGTGCGGAGTGCTCGCGAACGCCAGCTTCGACCTCGGCCGCTACGACGCCGCCGACACCCAGGCACGCACCGCCTTCCTCCTCGGCGAGCTGGCTGGCCACAACGGCCTTCGAGTGTGGGTACGCGGGCTCCAGGCCCTGATCTCCTACTGGGACGGCCGACCGGCGGATGCTGTCCGACTGGCGGACCTGGGGGCTGCGTACGCACGAGACTCCGGTACCGCGATCATCCGGCTGGAGAGCATCAAGGCGCGGTCCTACGGCCAGTTGGGCCGAGCCGAGGAGGCGCTTGCCGCATTGGCCGGCGCGGAGCGTCTTCGCGAAGGACTCGCGGCCGACGGGGATCTGCCCGGCGGCATGATGGCGTTCCCCGTGGAGAAACAGCTCTTCTACGCCAGCAGCACCCACCTCTGGCTGTCCGGCCGCCGCAATCTGGCGGACGCGGAGTCTCGTGCTGACGAGGCCGTGGCGATCTTCCAGTCGGCCCCGCCCGCTCGACAGCGGCTCGGTGAGATGTCCTTGGCCCGGATGGACCTCGCCATGGCCCGTCTCGGACGGGGAGACATCGAAGGGGCTGCGCAACAGGTTCACACGGTCCTTGAGACCAACGCCCGCCGTCGAACGGAGAGCGTGGACCGACGGATCGGTCACTTCAGCCGTCAACTGGCGGAACACCCTGCTGCTGGGGCCCCTGTTGCGATCGGCCTACGGGAGTCGATCATTGCCCTCAGAGAACGGCCCATTGCCGAACTTCCACCAGGAGGCAGCCCGTGACCACCGTGACCGTCTTGCACCCAGGCTCCATGGGCGCTGCCGTCGCCGCCCAAGCCGTGGCAGCAGGTCACGAGGTGCTCTGGGTGCCCGACGGGCGAAGCCCCGCGACACGTGAACGGGCTTCGAAGGCTGGAGCACTCGCAGTGGACAGCCTGGCTGTAGCGCTTGACCGCAGCTCCGTGGTCCTCTCCGTGTGCCCGCCCCAGGCAGCCGAGGACGTGGCTATGGAGGTCGCCGGCCACGACTTCTCCGGGGTGTACGTGGACGCCAACGCGATCAATCCACAGCGCATGAAGCACATCGCGGGCGTGGTCTGCCCGGGGTCGGTCACCCTCGACGGCGCGATCTTCGGCCCACCGCCGGGCGGGCAGCGGACGGCGCGCCTTTACCTCGCCGGCGACGAGCAGGCCGTCGGTGTCGTTGAAGGACTCTTCAAGGACACCCACCTTGAGCCGCGGCGCGTGAGCGGGGACATCGGCTCCGCTTCTGCACTGAAGATGGCGTTCGCCAGCTATCAGAAGGCCGCTCGCACCCTCGCCGGCGTCGCACATGCTCTTGCCGCCACGCACGGGGTGGGAGCCGAGCTGACCGCCGAGGCGGAAACCATGGCTTCGAATATCCTCTCGGATCCGGACTACCTGCCCAGCGTCGCTGCACGGGCCTGGCGGTGGGCACCGGAAATGGAGGACATCGCCGAAACCCTCCGAGCGGCTGACCTGCCAACGGAAATTGCGGACGCCACTGTCGCCGTTCTGGCTCGGTGGGAGCAGGACAAGGACCGCTACGACCTCTCCGTCGCAACTGCCCTTGCCCACCTGCGAGGCAGGGGTACGGCGTCCTCCTGACAACATGGCGCACGTGAGCGCGGCCCGCCTGCTCGGGCTCTTGCCCGAGGTGCCACTGGAGCCCCCTTGGATCTATGCAGGGACGGCCGATGGAAGGACCATCGCACTCGCGGACGGTTCGTGGCCGGTCACGGAGTGACAGGCGATGCGGAAGCCTCGTCTGCCTCCCAGGGCAGGAGGACCTGCTGGTGCATCCGCGACAGCGTCTGCATCAGGTCGGAGCGGTGCAAGGAGTGGCCGGAAGCCAGGAGCAGCCGGACGTAGGTGTCCAGTACCCGCAGCAGCTCCTCCGGCACCCCTCGCGCGGCGGGAGCCTCCCAGACACCGGCGAGCACTTTGTCCGCCTCCTCCCCGGTTACACGGAAGAATGAGTGCCGGTCCCAGGGGGCCATGCGCTGTAGGGTGCCTCGGTCGCCCCGGCCGTTCCGGCCCATCAGGCGGTTGCCTGCCAGTTCCAATGCCCGGACCACCGCCATCTCGGATACCGCGACCACTGCTGCTGTCGGCTGAGCCATTGTCTCTCCCCAGCTGGGCATCGTTCGCGCCAGGCCGCGGTCTTACGGCCCAGGTTGGGTGACCCGCTGTAGCGCCCTGCGGGTCTCCCCTTAGCAGGAGGGCCGCACGTCTCTGGCAATCTGTCAAATAGCGGGCCATCTACGAAAATGCAACCAGGTGCCGAGACTTCGGCCACTACCCTGTGCCCGGTGTCAGCTGGACCGCAGCGCGGGCGTCCGCCGCTTCCGCCTCTGTCCGGACGGCGTTTGAGGAGCCTCTCGGAGAAGAGGGAGTCGTGATCGTGATCGACAGTGCCGCGCTGGACGCTCTTAACGCGGCGTCCCAGGGTTTCGTTTTCTACTCCGACATCTCCGACCGGCTGGGTGCCGCGACGAGGGGCACCGGCGGCGAACTCGACGAGGAGCACGTCGAAACGCTCCGGGCTGGGTTCCTGTTCTACCTGAGCCCCGACGACACCTTCGTTGGGGCGTATGTAGGGGCCGGGTCGCAGCCGTGGCCCCGTGATCTGTCGGAGATCAGCGGGCGGGCGGTGGAAATCTGGGCTGAGTACGCCGCAGAGGCAGACCACCCGGGCGTTCGTGGCCATCTTCACGACCTTCTGCACGCCGTCAGCGCCGGCCGTCCCAAGATCAAGCATCTTCGCGCGGCAGTGGATTCGTACGTCGAGTCGGCGGACTGGTTCGAGGCAGCGCCCCAGGTGTCGGGCGGCAACCTGTACGCGGCGAAGTCGCTCGTGCGCGCGTTCAAGCTCGCCCTCTCGGCGAACCTGCCCGCCGCAGACATCGTCGCGACCATGGTCTGCCGGGCCAACGCGGAGATGGACAAGGGCGACGAGCGCCCAGGCGTCGTGGGGATCCTGCTCGACCCGCTCGTGGCGAGGTCCAAGTGGCATGCCCACGCCCTGCCTGTCGCGGAGCGGGCAGCCGAGCATTACCGGCGCGACCCACACGTCCGGGTCTCCTTTCTGCGTAACCTCGCGGTGGTGACCAAGAGCGACCCCGGGCGTGTCGAGCGAATCAACAGAGCCATCGCCGCCACCTACACCGACGCGGCCGAGGGGCTGACCGGTGTAGCCAAGTTGATGATGCTCACCGATGCCGCCGTGCATGCCCGTGACAAGGGCCTCAGCGACCTGCACACGGACATCCGCATGAAGCAGCAGGCGCTAACCCGTGAGGACCTGGAACTCCAGAAGATTCGCTTCGACGTCAGCATGCCGGAGGAACTCTTCGACGCCGCCAGTGCCTACATCGGCGAGGCCAAGGACCTGGAGGACGCGCTGCGGCGCATCGTCGGCCACCCGGTACCTCCGCAGCCCGAATCGACGGACGAGAGCGGCGAAGAGGGGCTGCAGCCCTCATTCCTCCGCCTCGACACGAACCGCATTAACACGGCCGGCCCTGTGCTCGTCCACGACGTGGGACAGCAGGAGGTCCCGGGGCAGGACCAGCGGGTTATAGGCCTCGAACTGACCGGCGTCTTGATCAGCTACCAGCTGGACATCCTGTGGGAGCGCTTCGAGCCGAGTGTCCGGGAGATGACAACGGCGCTCAACCATCCGGTCGTTCTTCCTGCCGAGCGCGCCAGACTGCTGGCCCGCGCCTTTCGGCTGTACTGGGAGTACGACGAGATCGCGGTGTTCGTCGCTGTCCCCCTGGTCGAGGGCATTCTTCGCCGCTACCTCGAGCAGCACATTCCCGTGATCCACCTGGCCAAGGGCGAATCGACCGGGGGCGTCGGCCTGCTTGGGGGGCTCCTGCGCTCCCTGGCCGATAGGCCGGATCTGGCCGGAAGCGCATGGGCGAGGAGCTTCCTGCTGGTGCTCGTCGAACCGGCTGCGGGGCCGAACGTCCGGAACACCATCGCGCACGATCTGTGGGAGTCGCTTCCCCCGCGCCACCAGACCGCGATGGTCCTGTTGGCCGCGCTGGTTTTTCTCCGCGCGGCATCGACCGGCTCGACCAGCAGAGCAGAAGGGCGAGCCCGTCGGCCAACCAGCTAGCCGGCGGCGTCCAGCCCCGCTAGCTCCCTCAGCCGCGATGAAGAAGGCTGGCTGCTTCCTTGACGATCACTGCCACCACACCGGTCACGAACGCGCCGAGCACCCTGTCTACCAGGTTGCCTTGCTGCCGCCGTGCGGGCCGAGCCGGGCGGGTGTGTGTGCGGTGCCGCTTGCGTCGAGTCATGGATTCCTCCAAGGGGTCTTGCCGTTGCGCTCGGTACCGTCCGGCTGGCTGCGCAAGGGCTCGTGTCTGACGCCCATCACCCTGTCGGGGCAAAGGCAGAGCCGGCCCGGAGACTGCACCCCATCTCGGTGTAACTTCCAGAACGTGGAAGAAACCCAGGTCAAGGAGTGGGAGCCGGGCACAGCGGACGATCTCGTGCGCGATGCGGAAGCCCTTGGAGTCGAGCGGGTCTCCGCCAGGATGATCACCGACTGGGTGGAGGTTGGACTTCTCGCCGCACCCGAGTTCCACAAATCCATGCAGCACGGTCGAGACCCCGGCGTGTTCCCTGCGGTCCAGCGCCGGCTGTTCGGCGAACTGCTGCGAGCCCGCGAGCGGTCCCCGCTCAAGCGGATCCCCCACCACACCATGATTCCGGTGGTGCTGTTCGTCTGCTCACCACTGACACCGTCGTCCCGGTCACGCAGGCGCGCAGGGCGCTTCGCACGTACGCGCAGACCACCGGCAAGACGAACAGGGCCCGGCGGCAGGAGAACGCTCGGCGCATCGTGGAGCAGTTCGCCCACCCCTCCGCCACGTACCAGCAGCGCCGCACCGTCCAGCTGCTCATCGAGGAGGGGGAGCGGACCCGTATACCGGACTGGGAGAAGCTGCACTCGGCGCTCACGGCTCTGTGCTCGCCATGGCGGACTGCCGGCGTGCCCCTGCTGGAACGAGGCATCGGCCGACCGGACATGCCCTTGACGGTGACCGATTCCATCGTGCTCAAGGTGGCCGCTCAGCGGCTGACGGCACGGCTCCGCGCCGAGCAGGTCCGCGAAGAGGACCTCCTCGAAGTGCGCAGGGTGCACCGGGCCGACTGGGCGCAGTACGAGGCGGCGCGAAGCCGGCAGCAACCCGAAGGTACGACCCCCGGCTTCTTCGCCGCCCCCGAAGGCATGGAGGCGCGAGCCCGAGAACAGGTGCACGCGTACACAGGCACCCTTGCAGGCATGCTGGGCATCATCGCCGAGGTGGCCACCGAGGCGCGGGTCGGTCGACACCCGTTCTGATCATGCAAGCGAGACATGCTGGTGTTGACCTTCAGCTCGCAGGCAGCCGAGGGAGTCGCGCTCGGCATGCCCCCGGCGCGTCCCCCTTCTATAGGCGCCGAGTCAGCTAGTGCCTGATTCGCCCACGGCAGACGACAGCGATGCCCAAACGACTGCAACCTTCCGTCCCTAGTCAGACGGGTGGCGAAGACAACCCGAGGGTGATGCCGACCCGAAAACGCCCGAGGAGGACGACTGTCCGACCCGGATCGCGACCATCAACACCATGCTGGGCGGCCACCCCACCAGGCCCCCAGGGATGGAGAGTCGAGGCACTCCGGTCGCCCTGGTCCGGCTGCCGCCGCAGCGCCCGTGCCCCGGCAGCGCGGGCGGTGTCGCCGGCGCCCTCCTGTGGTCGGCGCGCCAGTTTGCTCCGGAGGTCGAATCTCGGTGGGGAATCAAGCCGCCAGGCCGAGGTCGAGCAGCTTGGCGGCTTGCCCCAGGGTGCCAGGCATGAGGTGTCGGTAGGTCTTGAATGTGATCTCGATGCTTTTGTGCCCCATCCACTCCGCGACATCCGTGATCGCGATGCCATGGCTCAGACAGTTCGACGCGAAGAAGTGACGAAGACTGTAGATGACCATGCCATCGGGGACGTCGAGAGCTTGTGCCTTACGGAGTCGTTGCCATTGGTTCTGAAAGAAATACGGCAGGAATGCTTGGGTTTTGTCCTTGGGGTGCCGTAGTAGGTAGCCGCCGGTGGTGCCGTACCTCTCGGCGTGCCACTCGATCGTTTCTCTGATGCGGCCCGGCAGTGGGACGTCGCGGTATTCTCCCTTCTTTCTGTGTTTGAGCGGGCTGTACGTCTTTGTGGTCTGGTTCACCTGCTCGGAGACTCGATAGACGTCGTCGGCCACGATGTTATTGATGTTGACCGCGGCAGCTTCGCCGTTGCGTAGACCGCAGCCACTCATCAGGTCTACGAGCAGGCGAAAAGAGTCGTCACCCTGGCTGCGGAGTGCAGCCAGCTGGGGAGCTGTTGGGATCACGGCGCGCCCGGGAGAATATTGAGGGTGCTGGACCCCTATTATCGGATTCTCTTCGTAGATTCCCAGGCGGTGGGCATCGAGGAGGATGGTGGCGAGCTTGTCAAAAGCGTTTGACTGTGCTGCGGCTCCTACCTCGTGCGCTTCCATGTGCCGTACGAATTCATCCACCACTTTGTGGTCGAACGTTTCCATTCGCCGACTGCCGAAGAATGGTAGCAGGTGGTGGACGAGGAGAGAGTCGAGTTGCCTAACAGAGGATTCGGCTAGATGTCGCTGACCTGCACGCCATTCGTTAGCGTATTCATTGAACGTCATCCGTCCGTATCTTGTGGCACGTTCCGCCTTCGACTGGCTTCGTGTTCCCTTCTTTGCTTGGTATACCTCGGTGAGCCTCCTTATGGCTAGATCTTGGGTGGCGAATCCGGACTCCTGCGTTTGACGCCCGGATGGGTTGCGGTATCGAATTTTGTAATCATGAGAACATTTTGACCATCTATTCTGTGGATGGTCGCAAACTTTAAAGAACGTTCCCATTCCGCGGGCCAAGGGTCTTGCTGTCACGGCTTTTCTATCCGGCTTCCTTGCGTGCGCTCCATTACCTCCTTTCGTCCCTCAGTCGAGTGAGACCTTCTGCTGGTCGATCCATATCTGGACCTCTGATACGCGGAACTGAATCTTGGCATTGCGGCCCGTGCCGAATTTGTACGCCGCCAGACCAGCGCGGGCCGCCTCCCGGTATACCCAGGGGATCGACATATTCAGGTGTTCGGCCAGTTCCTTAGCCGTCATGAACTGCGCTGGCATGGTGCTCCCTTCGTCGCGGACAGGCGTCCTTGTGGTGCCATAGTCCGCAGAATCCCCGGTTTCGGAAACCGGGGATCGTCGGCTATATAGGGAGGGCGTCCTGTGCGCCGGATGCCTGCGCTCGACGGGCGGAGGCCTACGTCTCTGATCTCGGGTCTTGAGCGGTCGGCAGGAACGGTCGCCGCCACAGGTTTCGGCGGTACGAACCTTGGCTCAGGCGGTGAGCCCCAGGTCCAGGAGCTTGGCCGCGGTACCGATCGAGCCGGGCATGAGGTGACGATAGATCTTGAATGTGATCTCGATGCTGTTGTGGCCCATCCACTCGGCCACGTCCGTGATCGGGATGTTGTGCCGCAGGCAGTTCGAGGCGAAGAAGTGGCGCATGCTGTAGATGACCATGCCGTCGGGTATGTCTAGGTCACCCCGTCGTTTCAGGCGCTGCCACTGGTTCTGCAGCAGGTAGGGCTGAAAGGGCCGCGTAGGGTCACGCGGGTGGCGAAGTAGGTAGCCGTCGACGTTGCCGTACGTTTCGGCGTACCACTCGATGGTGCTCCTCGTCCGTGCCGGAAGCGGGACGTCCCGGTACTCGCCGGCCTTTCGGTGTTTGAGGCGGTCGTACGTCTTCGTGGTCTGGTTGACCTGCTCCGTCACGCGGTACACGTCGTCAGCTACGAGGTTCCTGAGATTGACTGCGGCCGCCTCGCCGTTGCGGAGGCCACAGCCGCTCATCAGGTCCACCACGAGCGTGAGGGTGTCGTCGCCGGCGACGCGCACGGCCTGAAGCTGCTCAGGAGAGGGGATCACGGCCCGCTTGGGGTCGTACTGGGGAGGCTTGACTCCGGCGAGCGGGTTGTCGTCAAAGAGTCCCAGGCGATGCGCGTCGAGGAGGATCGACTTCAACTTGTCGTAGGCGTTGGACTGGGCTGCCAGGCCGACGCCGTTCCGTTCCATGGTGCGGATGAACCCGTCGACGACCTTGTGGTCGAAGCTGCTCATCCTGCGGCTTCCGAGGGCTGGGAAGATGTGGTGCTGCAGGAGCGAATCCAGGTGGCTGAGGGACGCCGGCGCCAGGTGTCGCTGGCCGTCCTTCCACTCCGTCGTGTACTCCCGGAGCTGCATCTGCCCGTACTTCGCGATGCGCTCGGCCTTGGCGTCCTGCCTCGGCGCTGCCTTCCTGGCCTTGTAGACAGTGGTCAAACGGTCGATCGCCTCGTCCTGCGTGGCGAACCCTGACTCCTCGGCCTGTCTCCCGAGGGTGTCCCGATAGCGGATCTTGTAGGGGTGGGGGCACTTCGCCCACCGGGAAGGGGAGTGCTCGCACTCCTTGAAGAAGCTGCCCATTCCTCGCGCGAGCGTTTTGGCGGCCACTGCTGCAGACTCCTCGGATGCCGATGCTGACAGTTTGCTGACCGTCAGCGATCCGGAACCCTGTTGACCTGCGAAAACGCGACCCTGGAGCGAAATGTTCTGGAACTGGATCGGCCGCTCGCACGAGGACATCGCCCAGGCCCGCGAGGACTGGATGAACGGGTCCCGATTCGGTGAAGTGAAGGGCTACGACGGCCCTCCGATTCCGGCTCCCGAGCTCCCTCCGACCCACCTGAAGCCCAGGGGAAGGGTGCGTTGACCTGAACTGCCCGGGCCGCCGGGCCCAGGCGGCGGCAGCAAGCACTGGGCTCCAGAGGCCAGTCTGTCAGGGCGGGGCGCTCAACCGCCGTGGCGCTCCTGGGCGGCCAGCACCTGGTCGCCGTGCTCGAAGGCCCACGCCCCGAACGCGTCGATCGGGCCGAGCAGGCTCTGTCCGAGGGGTGTGAGGGCGTAGGCGATGCGGGGGGTTCCGCTCGTCCGGCGTTCCACGAGCCCGTTGAACTCCAGGCGGCGCAGGGTTTCGGTGAGGACCTTGGAGCTGATTCCGCCGATCTTCTCCCGGAGCTCGCCGTGGCGGGTGGGGCCGTCCCGCAGGGACCAGAGCACCACGGAGTTCCAGGTGTTGGCGAGGAGGTCGAAGGCGAGGCGAGCGCGGCAGTCGGCCAGGTATGCGTCGGATTCCACGTACCAGATGGTGCCCGAACGACTTCCTAGTGTCCTTACCGAGAGCGCCGGGAACGGGCGCGGAGAAGGGACGTAGACGTGAGGATCGGTGTGCTGGGGACGGGGAACATGGCGCAGGCTCTCGCCGGGCACTGGGCACGAGCAGGACATCAGGTGCTGGTAGGGGGCCGGGACCAGGTCAGGGCACGGGACCTCGCGGGCCGGCTGGGCGGCGACGCGCGGCACGGCAGCCTGAGCGAGGCGGCGGGCTTCGGCGAGGTCGTGCTGGCCGCGCTCCCGTACGGCGCCGGCGTGGAGGTCGTCACCAGGGTGCGGGAGCGGCTGGACGGGCGGGTGCTGATCGACTGCTCCAACCCGGTCGGTCCGGGTTTCCGGCTGCTGACGGACGGCGGGCCCTCGGCGGCCTTGCGTCTGGCGGGCGCCGCGCCGGGAGCGCGGGTCGTCAAGGCCTTCAACCTCTGCCACGAGGGTGTCTGGCGGATGGACCCGCCGGTCTTCGACCGGCGCCCGCTGGCTGTTCCGCTGTGCGGTGACGAGGCGTCGGCTCTGGCCGTGGTGGAGGAGCTGGTCCGGGCTGCGGGCTGCGTACCGGTGGCCGGCGGAGGCTTGGAGCGGGCGGCCCTGCTGGAGGCGACGGCCGCGCTCTTCATCGGGCTGTGGGTCGGGGAGGGGGCGGACGCCCAGGCGATCGCGCCGCCTCTCGCGTTCGCGACGGGCGTCGGAGGAGACGGGGCGGAGGTGTGACGCAGGTCGGTCCCGTCAGTTGCCTGCCGGCGGCAGAAGCGGCCGGTGGTGGCCGCCAGGCCGGGGATCGTGCGGGTCATCGGGGGGTGTCGTCCAGTGGTCGGGTGAGCAGGTCGCCGATGGCGGCGATGCCTGCCGCGATGCCTCGTTCGCTGACGTTGCCGAACCCCAGGACGAGTTGGGCGGGCGCCTCGGTGTGCCCAGCCCGGCAGGAGCTCATCCCGTAGAGACCGACCGCGCGGGTGCGGGCAGCGGCGATGACCTCGTCTTCGGTGGCATGGGCCGGGAGGTGGGCCACGGCGTGGAAGCCTGCCGCGAGGCCTGTGACCGGCAGCCCGGGGGCGTGTTCGGCGACGGCGGCGAGCAGAGCGGTGCGGCGGGCGGCGTAGGTGGCGCGCATGCGGCGCAGGTGGCGGTCGAAGCGCCCGGACTCGATGAGTATGGCCAGGGCGTGCTGGTCGAGGGCGGGGCCGCCGCGGTCGCTGCGGTGTTTCTCCTCGGCCAGGGCGTCGGTCAGGTGCGGCGGGCAGATCATCCATCCGATGCGCAGGGCCGGGGCGAGGGACTTGCTGACCGTGCCCAGCCCGATGACCCGGTGGGGCTCCAAGCCCTGGAGCGCGCCGACGGGTTCGCGGTCGTAGCGGAATTCGGCGTCGTAGTCGTCCTCGATGACGAAGGCGTCGTGGTCCCTGGCCCACGCGAGCAGGGCGAGCCGGCGTTCCGGCGCGAGGGCGACGCCGGTGGGCCACTGGTGGGCGGGGGTGACCACCACGGCCCGGGCGTCGGTTGCCGACAGCGCCCGGACGTCGATGCCGTGCTCGTCGACGGGTACGGGGACCGCCCGCATGCCCGCCATGCCTGCCGCCGCGGTCACGGTCCCGGGCGAGCCGGGGTCCTCGAACGCCACCTCCTGCACGCCGATGTCGGCGAGGGTGCGCAGGGCGAGGCCGAGGCCCTGCGCGTAGCCGTTGCAGACGACGATGTGCTCGGGGCCGGCCGCGGCGGCGCGCACCCGACGCACGTAGCCGGCCAGGACCTCGCGCAGGGCCGCGGCGCCGCGCGGATCGCCGTAGTCGAATTCCACGGTGGGCATGCCACGCGCCGCCTCCCGCATGGCCCACACCCAGTCCTGAACCGGAAAGGATCCCAAGTCCGGCACCCCGCACCGGAAATCTGCCACCAGGCGTGGGGCGACGGCAGGGGGACGGGCAGCGACGGATGCCGTCGCCGAACCGGCCGCCACCCGGGTGGCCGAACCGGGGCGGGTCACCAGATAGCCCTCGGCCAGGAGCTGCGCGTAGCACTCCTGCACCAGGCCGCGTGACAGGCCCAGTGTGCGGGCGAGTTCACGCGACGAAGGCAGTCTTTCGCCGACCTCCAGGCGGCCGGTCCGGATGGCGTCCCGCAGGCCGTGCTCCAGCTGCGCGCGCAGCGGGCGGCCGCTGGTCCGGTCGACGGACAGCAGCAGATCGGGCGAGGAACTGGACCACTCCGGAGGCATGCAACTGGAGCTTACCGGGGGGCCGGTGGGCTCATAGCGTCGTGCCATGACCGATACCTTCGCAACGATCCCCTCCGAGCACGGGCGGCGCCGGCCGCTCGTGACCCGAGCGTTGCTGCTGCGCTTCATATCGATCCTGGGTGCCTCGACGAGCTTCTACCTTCTTCTGTCGGTGGTCCCCGGCTACGCCACGAGCGGCGGTGAGGGCGGGAGCGGCGGGCAAGCGGGACTGACCACCGGCATCCTGATGCTGGCCACGGTGATCGGTGAAATCGCCACCCCGGCCCTGGCCAACCGATGCGGCTACCGCGTCGTCCTGGGGGTGGGCCTCGGTCTGCTGGGCGCGCCGACGTTGGCCCTGATCTTCTCCCAGGACGTGTGGTGCGTCCTGCTGGTCTGCTTGCTGCGCGGCCTGGGTTTCGCGTTCACCGTCGTCGCGGGTGGCGCGTTGACGGCGCTGCTCATCCCCGCCGAGCGGCGAGGCGAGGGCCTGGCGCTGGTCGGCATCGTCGGCGGTGTGCCCGCGCTGGTGGCACTGCCGTTGGGTGTGTGGCTGGCCCAGTACGCAGGCCACGGCGTGGTCTTCGCCGTCGGGGCTGTGGCCCCGCTCGCCGCGATTCCGTCAGTGCTCGGCCTCCCCGCCCGCCTGAGCGAGTCCGGGCGCCCCGTCCGCATGGCCGAGGGGCTCCGCAGACCCGAACTGTTCAGGCCCGCCGCGGTGTTCGCGGCCACAGCCATGGCCGCAGGGATCGTCGTCACCTTCCTGCCGCTCGCCGTTCCCTCATCGGCCACGACTCCCATCGCCGTGGCCCTGTTCGTCCAGCCCGCGGCATCCACCATGGCTCGTTGGCTCGCCGGGAGGTACTCGGACCGGCACGGCACCACCGCGCTGCTGGTTCCCGGTCTGCTGCTGTCGGTCCTGGGCACCCTGCTGATGGCGCTGACGGGCAGTGCGGTGGCCGTCATCACCGGGGCCGGCCTGTTCGGGGCCGGCTTCGGGATCACGCAGAACGCCACGCTGACCCTGATGTACGCGCGCGTCCCGGTAGCCGGGTACGGCACCGTCAGCGCGTTGTGGAACGGCGCGTACGACGCCGGCATGGGCGCAGGCGCCGCCGCGTTCGGCTGGCTCGCCGCCGGCACCGACTACCCGTGGGCTTTCGCCTTGACCGCCGTCGGCATGCTCTGCGCCCTCAAGCCGGCGTTGACCGACCGCTGTACCGCATTGCGGGGGCAGGCGGGGTACCCCTCCAGCGGTGATGGACGGCCCACACTGTCTGCCCAGCACAGCGAAACACCCTGAACTGGGCGACCCGCAGGTACTTGTTGGCCTCGCCGTCCCCGACCGGAAGCGGAGCCCTTGCGTCCGGAACCGCGTCGGGTAACGCTGCGCGCGGGCCCCTGATCTCCTTGCTTCCACCATCAGCCTGGGGTCATACGGCGGGTAGCCCCGCTTCTCGGTGTAGTCGGCCAAGATCGGGGAGAGGTCGATTCACCTCGACCGGCTCGACCTCCAGCAGCCCATCCTCAGCGCGCATACCGGGATCATCCCGCATGAGTGATCACAAGACGCACGCGGGTTTCCGGCGCTGAGACACGCTCCTAGCGGATTGTCACGGACTCCCCGACCGGGATGCGCGCGTACTCGGTGCCGCCCTTGAAGTCCAACCAGCCATCGAAGTATTCCTGGCCGAGCTCGTTGAGCGTGGCGTCGTGGATCGGGAACGCCCGCTTCGGCCGCACCGCCCGCACGAAGTCCAGCGCCTCGGAGAGCTTGAGCCAGGGTGCGGCGGCCGGCACGAACAGCGTCTCCACCGGCGACGGTGGGACGAACAGCGAGTCGCCCGGGTGGTAGACCGTGCCGTCGACGACGAAACCGACGTTGGCGCAGCCGGGCAGGCCGTCGTAGATCTCGGCGTGCGCCCCGCCCACGACGTCGACGACCAACCCGGCCGCCGTGAACCGCTGCCCCACCTCGACGGCGACCGCCGCGCCGCCCAGCTCGGGAGCCGACTCGATCGCCGCCGAGGGCAGGTACACCCGGAACGCGGAGTTGCGCTGACTCGCCGCCACGAGCTTGGCGACGTCGAGGTGGTCGGGGTGCTCGTGAGTCACCAGCACCTCATCGACCCCGTCGAGCGCTTCGGCCTCTGAGAACGTCCCCGGGTCGATCACCAGCACCCGGTCGTCCACCTCCAGGCGCACACATGCGTGACCATATTTGATCAAGTTCATGCGCCCACTATGGCAAGGACGGTCGAATGCGGGGCCCTGTTCGATCAGGATGTGTCGGAGATCCAGCTGTTCCACAGCGCGACAACCAGCTGGAACAGCGCCGCCTATCGGGATCATCCCGTACAAATGATCACAAGCCGCACGTGGGTTGCCGGTTACTGAGACACGCTCCTAGCCCGCCTCATCCCGACGCTCTGCGGTGGGCGCGGGTTTCCTGTGGCCGGCCGGGGTGGTGGCCGGGGCCGCCGGTCAGGTCTGCCAGCGGCGTGGGGGAAAGGTCGGCGGGGTCCTCACCCGCCTCGGAGGAGCGTGTCCGCGGCCCCCACGATCAGGGGATCCGGGCGGCCGACCGCCTCCTCGTCCCTGCCGGCGTAGTCGATGCGCCACAGCAGGCTCCGCATCGCCTCCAGACGGGCGCGCCGCTTGTCGTTGCTCTTCACCACGGTCCAGGGAGCATGGGCGGTGTCGGGGGCGCGGAACATCTCCACCTTGGCGGTGGTGTACGCGTCCCACCGGTCCAAGGAGGCCAGATCGGTGGGGGAGAGCTTCCACTGGCGCACCGGATCGACCTGGCGGATGGCGAAACGGGTGCGCTGCTCGGCCCGGGAGACCGAGAACCAGAACTTGACCAGCACGATGCCGTCCTCGACGAGCATGGCCTCGAAGGTCGGACACTGGGTGAGGAACTGCTCGTACTGTGCGTCGGTGCAGACCCCCGGGCCGGGAAGGTGGGCGACGTAGCGCCGGAAGTACCACTGGCCGGCCTCTCGCTCGCTGGGCTTGTGCAAGGCCACGATGCGGGCGCCGCGGGGGTTGAGGCGTTCGGTGAAACGCTGGATCGTGCCGCCCTAGCCCGCCGCGTCCCGGCCCTCACAGATCACCAGCACCCGCGCTCCCGTGTCCTTGACCCAGCGCTGCAGCTTCAGCAGCTCGATCTGCAGGATCCGCTTCGCCCGCTCGTACTCGGCCCGGCGCAGCTTGCGGTCGTAGGGATAGTTCTCCCGCCACGTACGGATCGGCCTTCCGGCCCCGTCGAGCAGCACCGGCTGCTTCGGCCGGCTCGGATCGACGCTCAAGCCCGCGAGCAATGCTTCCTGCTGGGCCTGCCCGCGCCGTCCCTCCACGGCAGGGAGACGGGGCACGCTGGCTACAGAGCGTGACGCCGCTGGTCCGGACTGCCGGGCCGGACTGCCGAGCCCCGGCCTGGCAGTCCGGCCGGTCAGCGCAGGTGCCGGGCGAAGAAGCGCACCTCGTCGTCCACCTCAAACGCCGGTACGTCCCCGTGCCCGCCGGGGTTGGCGTGCAGGGTCTTCTCGGTGGAGGCGAGGGCGTCGAACAAGGCCAGGCTCTGGTCGCGCGGCACCATCCGGTCGTCCCACTGGACCAGGAACTGCACGGGTACGGTGACCCGGGCGGCCTCCGCGGCCAGCCCCTGCGCACCCAGCAGGCCCAGCACGGCGGCCCGGATCCGGGGCTCCGCAGCGAGCAGCGGGATGCCGAGCCCGCACCCCATCGACAGGCCGCAGTAGCCCACGGGGCCCGTCCCCACCGCGTCCAGGTCCCGGACGGCGGTCAGCACCGCCCGCCAGGCGGCGACGGCCCGGGCGGCCAAATGTCCGTGCATGCCCGCGACCAGCCTGCCGGGATCGTCGCCGGCCGCCATGCCGGCTCGCAGCCCGGCCAGGATCCGGTTGAATTCCTCGTCCCGGGGCCGGTCACCGTGGTGCGGAGCGTCGATCGCGACGACCGAGAACCCTTCGGCGGCGTAGCGGCGGGCGCGGGCCACCACGCCGGGAGCCGCCTTGTGCTGCCCGCCGCCGTGGCCGAGCAGGACCAGCGGCTGTGTGCCGGAGAGGCCGTCGGGTGTCCAAAGGATGCCGGGGATTTCGTCGAGGGTGAAGTGCTGCTCGGTGACGCCGTCGGACGACGACGTGGCAATGAAGCGCATGGGCGTTCTGAGCCTTTCGGGATGCCTCGTACGGGCACTCCCTCCAGCTAGGCCATGCGAAGGAGAGGGAGGGAGTCCCGGACTGTCACAGCGTTGATCGGACTCACCTCCTCGAATGCGTGGTCGGGCACGGCGACGCCGAAGGTACCACAGGGGGTCCTTCCCAACTCGCCTGCTATGTCGTCACTTCGTCGCGGCGCTCGGCGACGCGCGGTGCGGGTTTGGAGCATGGTCGACCCGACCGCACATGCGGGAAGGCCGGAGGAGAAGTGAGTCAAACCCGCCTCGCGGGCCGGAATCACGGCGCGACCGCACGGCATGGCCGGCCCCGCGGGCGGGGCCTCGGTCGCATCCGGACGGGCCCGGCCCGGTGGCTCGGTGGCCCGTTCGTCACAAAGGGCTTGTGTACGCCCTTGAGGTCGGCTTGAGTGCGTGACCGTGACCGCGTTGAATGATCTTGTACGGCCGGACCGCTACCCTCGTTCCTCCCGCTACGACCCCGCTTGGCTGGTCGGCCTCGACATGGGCCCCAACCCGTTGTGGCTCCTGGAGGACCTGTCCCGGAACCTCGACCTGCGCCCTGGCATGCGGGTCCTCGATCTGGGCTCCGGCAAGGGCGCCACGTCAGTGTTCCTCGCCCGCGAGTACGGGGTCCACGTCGTGGCCGCGGACTGGTGGATCGCTGCCGAGGAGGCGGCCGCCGTCTTCGCCGAGGCCGGAGTCGCCGACCGGGTCGAGGCGGTACGGGCGGAGGCGCACGTCCTGCTGTTCGAACCGGAGAGCTTCGACGCGATCGTGAGTATCGACGCCTTCGAGTACTTCGGCACGGCGGACGGTTACCTGCCCTACCTGATGCGCTTCCTGCGCCCCGGGGGTCAACTGGGCATCGCCACGCCCGCCATGACCCGGGAGGTCCGCGACCTCGGGGCGATTCCCGCCCACGTCGAGCGTGTGGTCGGCTGGGAGGCCATCGCCTGGCACACCTCCGAGTGGTGGCGCTTCCAGTGGGAGATCACCGGGCTCGTCGATGTCACGTCCGCCCGTCTCCAGGACGATGCCTGGCGCGACTGGCTGCTGTGGACCCGGGCGTGCGCGGAGCAGCGCCCCGACGGCGCGGCGGCACAGCAGGCCGTGATCGACATGCTCACCGAGGACGCAGGTGAATACCTCTCCTTCGCCCTGGTGACGGCTCGCAAGAAGTGACTCGGCACTGGGAGAGGACGGTTGCCGTCCGCACAGCCTGCCTGGTTGGGGTGCGGCCGAACGACTTCTGCTACGGTCCCAAGGGCGTGCAGGCGCGCGCGAACAAGGCTCCGGATCAGGGAGGTTGATGAATATGGCCGTCACCGGCCTTCCTCGGCATGCCCTTTTCCGGTCCGCGCGCTGACGCGACGCGGTCCGGTCGTTCCGAACGATCTGGAGACAAGCGTGCGTTTCGCACTCTCGAACGACCTCACCGAACTCACCACCGAGCGGCTGGTGCTGACCACGTGGACGGCCGAGGCCGTCGCTGCCGTCCTCGCCGGTGACCGCCGGCCGGCCCACTGGGCCGCGGACTTTCCCGCCGAGGGCGACCGCGTTATCGCAGGGCTTCTCGAAGCCAACCCCGACTGGCTCGGCGCATACGGCCACCGGCTGATCACCGAACGGCGCACCGGCCTCGTCGTCGGTTCGATCGGCCTGTTCCGGCCGCCTGCCGAGGGGGTTCTTGAGCTCGGCTACGGCGTCGTCGCCTCCCATCAGGGCCGCGGCTACGCCACCGAGGCCGCCGCGGCACTCGCCGCGTTCGCCCTCGGCGCGCCCGGGGTCCACACCGTGGTCGCCGGCGTCGAACTGTCGAACCCGGCCTCCGTCCGCGTCCTGGAAAAGGCCGGCTTCGAACGGTTCGAGACCGTGCCCGCCGAGGACGGCGGTGAGCTGGCTCGCTACCGGATGACCACGGCGCCGGAGCTCCGCCAGGCATAGGCTGCGCGGGCCGGCGGGGAGCCATCCCCGCCGGTCCCCGGCCACCCGCTGCGGATGGCCGGGAGGCCCAAGCCTTCCTCGCGTCCTTACACCTCAGTGGCAGTCAGTTCGGCCACCAGACGTGCCGTGAGCGGCGCATGGATGCCGTGTCGTTCTGCTGCCCGGAGCAAGGCGCCGCCGATCGCGTCGAGTTCCAGCGGCCGGCCCGCTTCCGCGTCGCGTTGCATGGAGGATTTGCCGTCGGCTGGGAAGGCGTCGTAGCGCGTCATGTCGCCCGGACCGGATAGCGCCGATCGGCAGGCGATAGCGGGTGGTGAGGAGCGCGAAGGGTGCCAGGAAGGCCAGCTTGCCCCACAGCACCGAGTTCTCGTCCGGGACGACGCGGGTGTTCGCGCGGATCCCGGTGAGCAGTTCGGATCGTGCGGCAGACCCCTCAGTTCAGCCTCGGCTTCCGGGTCGGCGCCCGGAAGTGGCGATGACGGCGAGGGGGAACGAGAGGTGCCCGGGGTCGTCGATCTCCTCCAGGCCTGCGCGGACATCGACCTCGCTCAGCATTCCGGCGGCGATGATGCGGGGTGCGAGCGACAGGACGGTAAGTCGGGAGAACTCGGCGATCGGTGATCCCGCATGGAAGGCCGGCAGGTCCGCTGCGACCTGTACGTCTTCGTAGCCGGCGTCGCGCATGACCTGGGGTGCGCGACCGCCCCAGGCGTCGTCCATGCCGAACGAGGCGCTGAGCAAGTCCCACCAGGCGTCGATGACCCGCCGGAGCGGGGAGGCGGTGGGCAGTCCGTGACGGGGGAAGTGGACCAGTTCCTCCAGCACGAGCACGCCGCCGGGGACCAGCCATTCCAGCATCCGCGCGACGATCTGTTCACGCTGGGGCAGGTGCATCAGAACGGCGCGCGCGTGGATCAGGTCGAAGGACCCCTCGGAGAAGGCGTCCTTCGCAATGTCGTGCACCAGCACCGTCAGATTGCCCGGAACCGGCTCCCGGACGAGCGTCACGTCCAGGTCGGTCGCGGTGACCCGTCCGCGGGGACACTGGCCGGCCAGCCAGTGGGCGACGGTGCCGGTGCCCGCGCCGACCTCCAGGCAGGACCAGTCGGCCGCGACCCCGACGGCCTCCAACCGCTGTCGGGTCTGCGCGTCGAACGTGCGGGCAATCGCGTCGAGCCGGACCCGCTCGCCGGGACGTTGGTGTCCCAGCACATCGCCGTACCGTTCACCGACTTCCCGATCACGTCCGGCCGCGCCGCATTCGGGTGCGGATGCAGGTGCGGATTCGGTTGCGCTGCGATGCGTCATTGCTGTTCCGTTTCGTTGCTCTTCGACGCCAGCGGGTGCTGCTTCGCCGTCCGGCCGGTGCCTGGGGCAGTACTGCGCGGCGACCGGGGCCTGCGACAGCGGCACCTGTCACTCGCTGCGTTGTGGCGAGGACGTTCGGTGGCTACTCGGGCATCGTAGGAATGGCGGCCCGCACCGCACTGCCCAAGCTGCTGGAATCCGCTGAACGCGGTGTAGAGCATCTCGCGTTGACGCACGTCAGTGCACCCTCGGCTCCATTGGAGCGACGCTTTCCCGGCCACGGCGTCTCATCCGATCAATTCGTGCTTCCGGGTGATGGATCCCTGCTGTGGGAGAAATGCGGGCGGACTGCGCCCGAGGGTGAGAGACACCGGCCCAGGCGTGCAGGACGCCCAGGTCTGGGCCGGACCAGAACCCTGGCCCCGGTCGACCGTCAAGAGAGAGCCATCCATGCGAAACGAAGCCCTTGAGCGTGCCGCTCTGATTTTCAAGCTGCTCGACACCAACAAGAACGGGGTGCTCGACAGCCAGGACTTCGAGCTGAACGCCGAGAGGGTGCTGGCCGCCGCCACGGACTCGGGACCGGAGGCCAGGCAGGCGCTGGCCGACAGCATGCGCCGCTGGTGGGACGTACTGGTGGGCGCGCTGGACACTGACAGTGACGGCGTGATCAGCCCCAGGGAGTTCGAAGCCTCCGTACTTGACCCGGAGCGGTTCGGTCCGACCATTCACGCGTTCGCCGAGGCGCTTGCCACCCTCGGCGACCCGGACGGCGACGGCCTGATCGAACGGCCCCGCTTCCTCGCCCTGATGACCGCGTGGGGCTTCGACGTGCCGAACATCAACGCGCTGTTCGACGCGTTCGGTCCGGACGCCGGCGACCGGATCACGGTGACCTCGTGGGCCGACGGCATCCGCGATTACTACACGCCCGGCCTGGCCGGAATCCCCGGCGACCACCTGGTCTCGCTGCCAGCCTGAGCCTTCGCCGGTTCAGTAGCGAGCGGGCGCTGAGCAGCCCGAATGCTGGCACCGAAGAGGCGGAACCAGTCTCACCGGGTCCGGCTCTTTCGCATTGAGCCTTTTCATCCTGCGTCTGAGCCGGCCAGATGCAGGATGTAAAAGGCTGCGGAGCTGCCAGCCTCGAACACGGAGGACTGAACGACTTCACGGAAGGTGTGCCGGAACCCGAGTTTCGACTGTACCTGGCCTCACCAGTGGAGCAGAGGCTGTGCGGACGTCGTAGCCGGTTCTCGGAGGTCCGAACAGATCAGGAGCGGACATCCGGTGTCTTGTCCCCAAGGTGGGAGCGTGCCGTAGCAGCAGAGGCATGGCACCAGCGACGATGACTGTCATGAGCACGGACCAGACCATCCATCCCCTACGGCCGACGCACCCAGCAACTGCGGTGTTCGGAGCGGGAGCAGCCATCGGCGTTCTAGGAGGGATGATCGGGCTGGGAGGTGCCGAGTTCCGCCTGCCGCTGCTGATCAGCCTCTTCGGTTTCGCCGCGCTCTCGGCCGTCATCCTGAACAAGGCGATGAGCCTGGTCGTGGTCCTGGTCGCGCTGCCCGCCCGCCTCGCCGCGGTTCCGGCCGCCGAGGTCGCCGCCCGCTGGCCTGTCGCGGTCAACCTGCTCGCCGGTAGCCTCCTCGGCGCCTGGGCCGGCGCGTCCTGGGCGGTCCGCATGCGCAGCACCACTCTCTACAAGGTCCTGGCCGCTCTGATGGTCCTGATGGCGGCCGCCCTGGTCCTCACCCACACCACCACCCTGGGGACCCTCGACCTGCCGCTCTGGGCCCAGATTCCCGCCGGCGTCGCTGCCGGGTTCGGTATCGGAGTCGTCGCCGCGATCATGGGTGTTGCCGGTGGAGAGCTGCTGATCCCGACGATCGTGTTGCTGTTCGGGGAGGACATCAAGACCGCCGGGAGTCTGTCCTTGCTGGTCTCCCTGCCGACCATGCTGGTCGCGTTCGCCCGCTACAGCCGCGACGGCAGCTTCGCCGTCCTCGGAGCCAACCTCCGCTTCACGACCCTCATGGCCGCCGGCTCGGTCGCCGGGGCCGTGCTGGGCGGACTGCTCCTGGGAGTCTTCCCGGACCTGGTGCTCATCCCCACACTGGCCGTGGTCCTGCTCATCTCATCAGTCAAGCTCGCCCGCCATCACTGAACGGCCGGGTGCCTCCCGAATGACTCGTGAACAAAGCAACCATCCCGCAAGCACACCTGCCTCACCCCTGCAGTTCGAGGCCGGTCGTAACGCCACGATCCAGTTCAAGGTCTCCGACGTTCAGGCGTGGTCAAACAGCAGCGGATCGCGTCCAGGAAGCCGCGGTCAAGGCCGAAGGGCAACGTCCAGGTATCGCTGGACCGGCTTGAAGAGTCCGTACGGGACGTATTGCCGGCAACGCGAGGCTCAGGAGCAGCATTGCCAGTCAGCGACGCCTCTCGGTCACTCACGGCATCATCCCTCGAAGAGCATTTCTCCACCGCGGTCGGCGCCGCTGCGTCCTGCTGTGCGCGCTCGAATTCTACGGAGCAAGAAGGACATGGAGCCTTCGGAAGGGTCGCCATGTCACCAGGATGGCCCAACCTGCCGCGGCGTGGCAGGGAGCGCATGAGCGCGCACTGCGGCACGTAGGTAGCTGGCTGTAGCCCATCTTGATCAGGTGCTGTTAAGCGCGCCCAGGCTGAGCTGTGTCGTTACGGTAGCGCGGTTGGCGTCGGGGCGGCGCCTGGCCGAGACCAGGGCCGCCCCGCAGTGCAAGTGCGGTCAACGCTGCGGTGCGTGGGGTGACCGCAGGGATGCCGGCATCACGCCCGTGACGCCGCGAGGACGCGTTCCTGGGCTGCGTGGGTGCTGCGACCGGTCTGTGTCGGGAGCTGTCGTTCCGGCGCGGTGGTCGTCAGGTCTGTGTCCGTGAGGAGCGCGATGAGGTTGAGTCGGGCTCGGGCCACGCGGGAGCGGACGGTACCGACGGGACAGCCGATGGCGGTCGCGGCCTCCGCGTAGCCCAGGCCGAGGAGCTGGGTGAGGACGAATGCCTCGCGGCGCTCCGTGGGTATGGCTGCCATGAGTTCGGCGAGGGCGATCCCGTCCTCGAAACCGGGGACGCCGTAGGGCTGGGCCTGCTCGGCGGCGGTCTGCCAGTCCTGCTGGTCCGACAGGCGGGGACGGGCGGAGGCGTGGCGGATGCTGTCGACGACCGTGCGGCGTGCAATGGACAGCAGCCAAGTCCTGGCCGAGGAGCGGCCCTCGAAGCGGGGGAGGGCGGCCAGCGCGCGAAGGAAGACGTCCTGGGTGAGGTCGTCGGCAGCCTGGGTGTCGGCGCTGAGGTAGGCCACGTACCGCCAGACGTCGCGGTGGAGCGCCCGTACGAAGCGGTCGGCCTTGACGGGGTCGCCGTCGCGGGCGTCCAGGGCAAGCCGGGTCACCGCCTCCTCGGAGCCATTGGTGGGCCGGGAGGTCTTCCGGTCGGCCGTACGGGCAGGGGTGGGCAGGGCAGGAGTCATCGCCACAAGGTCCTCATGGGTGAAGGGAGTCCGGCGCCGCGCACGGCGGGGCCGGTGAAGGGGGTACGGCCTGCGGGAGGGCATGGCCGATGCCCGAGGCGCGACGGCGCGGTGCCGTCAGCGTTCGCTCGGGGAGCCGGCTGTCACAGGACAGCGGCTCCCGTCGGCGGACCCCGTGAGGTGATGGCGTGAGCGAGGAGGAGTTGCGGCAGTGCCTGGCGGTGGCGGGACCGGCGGACGTGGACGCGGGGGAGGTGCGGTGTCGTCGGCGCGAGGAGGCGGAAGAGGACCCGCAGGGGGGTCCAGAACCAGCCTGCGACGGCACGCAGGAAGCGGAACGCCGCCTGCTCCGCGTAGGCGAGCCAGAGGCCGCACAGGACGGCGGCGAGCAGGTGTGCGGCCAGCATGCCCGTCGGGGACATGCCGGCCATGTCGTGGCCGGTGGCGGGCATGCCGATGCCGACCACCGAGGACGCCATGTCGTGCATGGTGTGCATGTCGTGCATGGCGTGGACGTCCGTCATCGCGGGGCCCGGTGGCGGTTGGGACACGAGCGTGCCGAGTCCCGCGTCATGGACGACCTTGAGGGCTTCGCGGGTCGACAGGTTGCCCGCTCCCTCGCCGCACATCAAGTACGCCGCCCATTGCCGGGTGAAGGAGCTGCCGGCCGGCAGGGACGGGTGGATCAGCGACTGGGCCAGGGTGAAACCGGCGTGAAGCAACGCCTGGACGGCCACCGTCGCGCTGGTGACGGCGAACAGTCCCCGTTCGCGGTCCGCCAGGGTCCAGGCCGCTGCGATCGTCCCGGCGAAGGCGGGCGGCAGCGCCCACCAGGGGACGGCCATACCCGACATGAGGATGTGGCCGGTGGCCGCGAGCAGCACGCAGACGGCTGCGAACATCGCAGCCCGTGCGGCTCTGGAACAGTGGCCCGGCTTCATGGCGCGTTCATCTTCGCACCGGGTTTCCGGGCAGGGCAGGGGGGTGCGCACTTCATGACAAGTCCTCGTCCTCGCCCTTGGTACGACTGGCTCCGGTCGGTTGTGGCGCACGGCACAGGAGGGAACGGGAACCGGAGGACCGTGCCACCCGACTGCCTTCCCAGTCGGGCCGCTTGTGCAACATCCGGAGAATGGGGGCTTCTGTGGGGGCAGCGCAATTCACGTCGGCTTCAACAGAGTTGGGCGGTTGGGCGAGGCGACGGCTGACCGCGCTCCTCACCTGCGCCATGGCGTTCTCGATGCTGCAGCTGTTCCTGATGGGGGCACTGGGCCCGCGTCTCGTGGCGGACATGGGCATATCGCCTGCCGTTCTGGGGCTTACCACGACGATCGGCTTCGGGACGGCTGCCGTTCTGTCCCCAGTGGGGGGCCGGATCGTGGACCGTATCGGCTCACGGCGCTCACTGGTTCTCCTCCTGTTGGTCTCGACTGCCGCCCTGGCCCTGATCGCCGCCGCTCGGGGCATCGCCGTCCTTCTGGGGGCGGTCGCGCTGGGCGGAGTGCCGCAGGCGTTGGCGAACCCCGCGACCAACAAGGCGGTCTTGGCCGCGGTTCCCCCCGCCCGGCGGGGCGGCGTGACGGGCCTGAAGCAGTCGGGCGTGCAGTTGGGCGCGTTCGTGGCCGGCCTGCCGCTCGCGGCGCTCGCCGCGGGGTCAGGCTGGCGGGTCGCGGTCTGGACGGCATCAGGTGCCGCGCTGCTGGCGGCCGTGTGGGCGCTGCGGTCGCTGCCGGCCGATGCTCCGTCGTCTGCGTCGCCGCCCCGGGCATCGTGGGTTCCGCGGGGGATGGTGGCCTGGCTGGCCGCCTTCTCCCTCTTCCTCGGTGCCGGAATAGCTTCGGTGAACACCTATTTGTCGCTGTACGGCGTGCAGCGGCTGGGCATGGACCCGACCGTGGCCGGTGCCCTGGTGGCGGTCCTCGGCGTGACCGGGATCGCAGGCCGGGTGGGGTGGTCCAAGGCGGCCGTTCCGGGACGGGCCGAATGGCTGCCCGGGTGGCTGGCGTGGGGGGCGCTGGGGGCCGCGGTCCTGCTGGCCGCTGCCCAGTCGGCGGGTCCGCTGGTGTGGCTCGGAGCCGTGGCGGTGGGTGTGTTCGCCGTATCCGGCAACGCTGTGTCCATGGTGCTGGTCATGCAGCGCGCGAAGCACGGGCGGGCCGGTCAGGACTCTGCGCTCGTCGCGGCCGGGTTCTTCGCCGGGTTCGCGGTCGGTCCACCGCTTTTCGGCCTCTTCGCGGAGCGCGGCCGGTACGGGGCGGGCTGGATCCTGGTGGCCGCGGAATTCGCCGTGGCCGGAGCCGTCGCGTTCCTCTGGGCACGTCAGGACCGCCGGGACCGCAAGGGGCACAGCGCGTGAGCTCCACGGACCGGGCCGACCGGGCGCTGGCGGCGGTGATGGCACGGGTCGTGTCGACCGGGGCGGAGGTGGGCGCTCGCTTTCCGCTGTACGCCGATCCCCGGGACGGCTCGTGGACGACCACCGGGCGCGGTTCGTGGGCCGGAGGCTTCTGGGCCGGGCTCTTGTGGCTGCGGGCGCGCTACACAGGGCACGATGCCGACCGCCGCGCCGCCGCCGAGTGCACTGCCCGACTCGCGGGTTGGGCAGGTGCCGACACCGCGACCCGTGGCCTGATCCTCTGGTACGGGACTGCTCTCGCCGAAGGCGACGAAGAAGCGACCGTACTGCGAGACCGGGCGGCGCGCGCCTGCCGCGAGGATTTCGACCCCGTGGCAGGGATCGTCCCTTGGGGCGGCGCCTTCGGCGGCCCCCGCATGCTGGCCCGCGTGGACGGCGTGCCCGGCATGGTGCCCCTCCTGGCCGGTGCGGGTCCGGCCGGGGCGGCCGCCGCAGCCGCACATCTGGATCGCCACCTCGCCCTCTGCCTCGGCAGTTCTGGTGAGCAGCGGCCACCCGCCTGGCAGTTCGACGAAGGGGACGGGACGTGGAGTCCGTGTGAGGACCCGAGGCCCGGATGGAGCCGTGGTCGGGCGTGGCTGCTCCTCGCGATCGCGGACGCCCTCCTGCGGCCGGACGTCACTGCACACAGCTCGGCAAACCTCGTGGAGGCAGCCGAGCGGCTCGTGGCTCAGGACGACGTGGTGACCGGGCGGCTGATCCCACCGGCCGAGGGCACCGACCCGGACGGGCCTTTGGACACTTCGGCCGCGGCGATCACCGCGGTCGCCCTGCTGAAGCTCACCAGGGTCCCCGGCGCCTGGACGGACGCGTGCTCGTACCGGGGCGTCGCGATCCTGAGCCGGCTCGCGGAAGCCCATCTCTCCCGCCAGGGGGATGGGCGTAAGGCCGGGATGCTGCTGGACGGCTGCTACGACGCGGGCAAGGGCCTCGCCGTACGCCATGAGCTGGTCTGGGGTGACTTCTTCCTGGCTCTGGGGCTCGCCTCGCTGGACGGGCTCGTCGACATCACCCGGGTGTGACCGCCGTCGGGCCGTAGCCTCGCAGGATCCGCCGGGCGACGGACGTGATGTGGAGCTCGTCCGGGCCGTCGAGGATGCGGGCGGCCCGTCCGACGCGGAACAGCGCGGGCAGGGCGGTGTCCGGGCCGAGCCCGGCGGCTCCGTGGACCTGGATGGCGGAGTCGGTGACCTGTTGCAGCATCCGGGCGGAGGCCACCTTGGCGAGCCCGACCTCGGTACGGGCGTCCTGCCCGGCGGCGATCAGCGCCACCGCCTCGTGGACCAGGGGACGGGTGGTGCGCAGGGCGAGCAGGGCGTCGAACACGTGCTGCTGGACGAGCTGGTGGCCGGCGAGCGGCCCGCGGGAGCCGTTGCGCGTGGCGGCCCGCTCGCACATGAGGTCGAAGGCGCGCTGGGCCTGGCCGAGCCAGCGCAGGCAGCGCAGCGTCCGGCCCAGCGCGAGCCGTTCCCCGGCGATGGCGAGCGCCCCTCCCTCGGCACCGATCAGGTGGTCGTCGGGCACGCCGACTCCGTCCAGTTCGATCTCGTACTGCCCCGACACCCCGAGGACGGGGAGCTCCCGGACGATCCGGAAGCCGGGGGAGTCGGTGGGGACGAGGAGCAGGGAGAGCCCTTCGCGGTCGCCCGGCGCACCGCTGGTCCGGGCCAGCACGGTCACCAGGTCCGCGGTCGCGGCGGCGGAGGTGAACCACTTGCGTCCGGTGATCCGCCAGGTGCCGTCCGCCTCGCGCTCGGCCCGGGTGCCGGTGAGGAAGGGGTCGGTGCCGGGTACGTCGGGTTCGGTCATCGCGTAGCAGGTGCCGATCTCGCCGGCGACCAAGGGCTCCAGGTACTTCTCGCGGACCCGGCTTCCGGCATGCCGCGCGAGCATGGTGACGTCGAGCAGTGGAGCGGAGCCCAGGGCGGCCGGACCGTGGTCGCTGGCACCTTCGGCCTCGGCGAGCTGCGCGTACGCGGAGAACGGCAGCCCGGCGCCACCCAGTTCGGCAGGCAGGGGCAGCGCCCACAGCCCCTCCGCGCGGGCATGGGCGTGTAGTTCCTGCAGAGCCGCTACGGCCGCCGGCCCGCCGGCGTCGAGGACCGGCTCCTGCGGGATCACCCGGGTACGGATCAAACGCTCGACCCGCCTCCTCAACTCCGTGAGCTCGTGATCGGGTTGGTGAGCCGCGTCATGGGTCGTGCGTGGATCCGCCACCGTGTTCCTCCCGGTTCCCGGGAACTCACGGGAACGTCTGTCCGACTGTCTGTCCGTGGAACTGGTCGGGCGCGGAGGCTCCCGAGTTCCCGCGTTCCGCGTTTTCCGCACGACCTTGGCGACGGCCACCGCCGCGCCGGGAGAGGAGAGGCATGGCGTCACCGGCAATCTCGCAGACGGTCCGGCCACTCGACACACTGAGCCTCGGCATCTCGGGCCCCCCGCAGATCACGAGCGTCGTCGCACGGCACCTGCGGCTGCTCGGCGCACAGGAAGAAGCCACCGGGCAGCAGAACGCGTCCGGTGCCATCACGCTCACCGGCGGTGGGTACGACACCGCGCACGCGACCGTCACCTGGGGCCGTCCCGGCAGCGGGCTCGTCGACGAGGCCACGGTCCAGGCCGCCACCGGCGTCATGGCCGTCCACGGCCGACGCGACGGCAGCCCGCGCGGACTTGCCGCCGACTACGCGGCGACGACCACCGGCGTCCTGGCCGTTCAGGGGCTGCTCGCGGGCCTGATCGGCCAGGCCCGCGGCAAGGCCGCCACCCGTGTCACCACCAGCGCGGACCGCGCCGGGCTGCTCGCGGTGTCGCAGTACCTGGCCGCTGCCGGAGCGGACGAGGGCGAAGCCGCGGAACTCGCGCCCGGCGGACCGCCCTTCACCTCCGCCGAGGGAGTGCTCTTCGAGCTGGAGACGCTCGACCCGGGTGCCTGGGCCGCGTTCTGGCGGGCCCTGGACGCACCCGCCGACGCGATGCGGGCCGGCTGGCGACCCTTCCAGTTCCGGTACGCCACCGCCTGCGCCCCCTTCCCGCCGGCCCTCCACACCGTCACCCGGACACACCCCCTGTCCCGGATCCGGCAGGCCGCAGCCCTTTCGGGAGCCGAGGTGTGCGTCCTGCACACCCTCGCCGAACGGCACGCCGAAGCCGACGGCGCGCCGCCCTGGTCCCTCCGGCCGCTCGGAACCGAGGGCCTCCCCACGCCGCCCCGGGCCGCTTCGGCCGGCCAAGTGTCTCGTGATTCGGCGCTGCCACTGGCCGGCCTGACGGTGCTGGAAGCGGGCCGCCGTATCCAGGCCCCGCTCGCCGCGCACCTACTGGGCCTGCTGGGCGCCGAGGTCATCAGGATCGAGCCGCCGGGCGGGGACCCGCTGCGCGGCATGCCCCCGGCCTGCTCCGGGATCTCCGCGCGCTGGCTCGCCCTCAACCGGGGCAAGAAGGCCGTGGAGATCGACATCAAGTCCGAGGCCGACCGCCGCGCCCTGCGGGAGATGGCCGGGGAAGCGGACGTCTTCCTGCACAACTGGGCGCCGGGCAAGGCCGCCGAGCTCGGCCTCGACTCCGGCGACCTGGCACGGGTCAATCCCGCGCTGGTGTACGCGTACACCGGCGGCTGGGCCGACCGGATCGCCGACGCCCCCATGGGCACCGACTTCATGGTCCAGGCCAGGACCGGGGTCGGCGAGGCCGTTCGCCCCGAGGGCGAGATCCCGGCCCCGTCGCTGATGACCCTGCTCGACGTGCTCGGGGGCCTGCACGGCGCCGAAGCGGTCCTCGCCGGGCTGCTGCTGAGGGAGCGCTCGGGCCGGGGTGTCCGGGTGGACTCCTCCCTCCTCGGTGCGGCCGACACCCTCACCGCTCCCGCCCTGGCGCGCATGGCTCGCGGCGAGAACCCGCGCCTCCCGGCCGGGTTCCGCCATCCGCTGGCGACGGCGGACGGATGGATCGCCCCCTGCGACGACAGTGCCCCGGCGGAGGCTGCCCAGGACCTGCGCGGGCTGAGCACTTCTGACGCCCTGGCCCGGCTTGGCTCGCTCGGCCTGACCGCCACCGCGGTCACCACCGACCTGTCCGACCTGCACCATGACCCGCGCTTCGCCGGCTCGATCAGCCGCGACGCGCATGGTGCCCCCGCCGTTTCCGACCCCTGGAGCTTCGCGTGACCGCCAACAGGCTCGTACTGCACGACCTGCTGCCCGCCGACCTCCGCCGCTCCTGGGTGGTTGACGGCACCTGCCCCGACCTCGACCTCTACAGCCTCTTCCGGGCCCGCCAGATCGCGAACCTGCACCAGACGGCCGTCCTCGACGCCAAGGGCAAGCTCTGCTACACCGCTCTGGACCGCAAGGTCCGATGTCTGGCCGCCGGCCTCAGAGGCCTGGGCATACGCCCGGGTGACGTGGTCGGCGTCCAACTGCCCAACAACCGCAACGCCGTCATCGCAGACTTGGCCCTGGCCGCGCTGGGCGCCGTAGCCCTCCCCTTCCCCGTCGGCCGCGGCGTCCTGGAGGCCGAATGCCTGCTGCGCCGGGCCGAGGCCGTCGCCGTCATCGCCGCAGTCGAACACCGGGACTTCCACCACGCCGCCGATCTGCTGGCGCTCTCGCGGTCCATGCCCGCCCTGCGCCATGTCGTCGCCGTGGGCCCCGGGACCGCACCGGAGGGAACCGTGGCCTGGTCCGAGGCCATGCGTTCCGACCCGCAGGCGTTCGTACCGGCCCGCCCCGACCCGGACAGCGCGGCCCGCATCCTGGTGTCCTCCGGCTCCGAGGCCGAGCCGAAGATGATCGCCTACTCGCACAACGCCCTGGCGGGTGGCCGCGGCAACTTCCTCGCCTCCCTCATCCCCGACGGCACCCCGCCCCGCTGCCTGTTCCTGGTCCCGCTGGCTTCCGCGTTCGGCTCGAACGGCACCGCGGTCACCCTCGCCCGGCACGGCGGCACCCTGGTCCTGCTCGACCACTTCACCCCCGACGCAGCCCTCGCGGCCGTGCGCGAGCACGCACCCACGCACGTCCTGGGCGTGCCGACCATGATCCGCATGATGCTCGAACGCCTCGACGTGACGGGCGAACGGCTGCCGGCGCCCACCGCCCTCGTCCTCGGCGGCGCGCCGCTCGACGAGACCACGGCGGAGGCCGCGGCCAAGGCGTTCGGCTGCCCGGTCGTCAACCTCTACGGCTCCGCAGACGGCGTCAACTGCCACACCGGGCTCGCCCACACCGTCCCGCCCACGGACGGCACAGGAGTGGTCGCCGGCCACCCCGACCCGCGGGTCGCGGAGATCCGCATCGCCGACCCCGACACCCACGCGGCGCTGCCGGACGGGGCTGTGGGGGAGATCATCTCGCGCGGTCCGATGACCCCGCTGTGCTACGTCGCCGCCCCCGACCTCGACGCCCGCTACCGCACCTCCGACGGCTGGGTCCGCACCGGAGACCTCGGCTACCTGGACCCCGACGGAGTCCTGCACGTCGTGGGCCGGCTCAAGGACATCGTCATCCGCGGCGGCGCCAACATCAGCCCCGCCGAGGTCGAGCGCGAGCTCAGCTCCCACCCCCAGGTCCGCGACGTCGTCTGCGTCGGCGTCCCCGACCCGCTGATGGGTGAACGACTGGCGGCCTGTGTGGTCCCGCGCACCGGGCAGACCCCGACGCTCGAAGACCTGTGCGCCCACCTGACCGTGCGCGGCCTGGAGCGGCAGAAGCACCCCGAGCGCCTCCTCGTCGTCGACGCCTTGCCCCTGACCCCTGCGGGTAAGCCCGACCGCGCAGCCCTCCGCGAACGACTGACCGCGGACCTGCCGACCACCCCGGCAGCCGACCCCGGACTGCCGCTCGCACAGGCCGGCTGATCGGTCACGCCTCGCCCCGACCACCCGCCCGACCCTGAGCAGGAGCACGTGATGAACCGAAGGGACTTACTCCGCGCCTCGACCGCGATCGGTGCCACCGGCGCGATCGCTGGCTTCGCCGGAACCGCACCAGCCGCAGCGGCGACCACCGCCACCGCGGCCGGGCGGCCATCCGCCCCCGCCGGCAGCCCCCTGCGCGTCCACATCGTCATGTTCGACGGAGTCGAGGAGCTCGACTTCGCCGCCCCGTACGAGGTGTTCTCTGCCGCCCGGTTCTTCACCGGGCGGCCGGTGGACGTCCGCTACGTGACCACGTCGCGCCCCGGCTTCGTCCGTGCCTCGTACGGCTCGCGGATCGAGGTCGCGCATCCGTGGGCCCCGAACGAGGCCGATGTGATCGTCGTACCGGGCGGCGGATACGCGCGCCGTGACGACCCGGGCGTGTGGGCCGAGATCCGGCGCGGCACCCTGCCACGGGCCCTGGCCGCCGCGCCCCGCACCGGGCTCACCATCAGCGCCCTGTGCACGGGCGTGATGCTTCTGTCCGCCGCCGGACTGACCCGGGGACGGCCCTGCACCACCCACCACAAGGCCCGCCCCGACCTCGAACAGCAGGGCGGGGTACTGAAGAACGGGCGGGTCGTGGACGACGGCGACCTCGTCACCGCCGGAGGCATCACCTCCGGCCTGGAGCTCGCCCTCTGGCTCGTACGCCGAGAACTCGGGCCCGACACGGCGACGAGCGTGGAAGCCACGCTGGAGTACGAGGCAGGCGGCACGGTCTGGTCCCGGTAGGGACCCGAACCGAAAACACGCGACCACCGGGGCGGGAGGGCATCCACGATGCCCTCCCGCCCAGGGCCCATGCCGGCCATGGAGTGGTGGGCTTGCTGTCCGGAAGCCATGCCCGGTCCGCCGTCGTCGCCGGCGGTCAGCGAGTGGAAGGCGAAGTGGCAGGGAGAACTGGACGACGCCCAGTGCGATCGTCGTCGCCTCGAACCGCCGTGGACGCCCGCCCGGGAGCAGAACGCACACGATGCTCAGGACTGCACAGAGCCCGACCGTACTCGCCGCGCCGGGGAGCTGCCCGCCGGCCAGGACATGGCTCGCGGCGCCCAGAGACAGGCACGCGGAGGCGCAGAGCAGACCCGCCCGGGTCTGTCTCAGCCAGGTTCCCGGTCCGCGCACGGGCTCAACTCATCCACGCCCTACCTGGCGGTCAGCGCTGCGTGATGGGCTACTCGAAGGCCCCGGCGGGCGTCCGATCCGCTCATGAACCGTCAACGGTATCCCGACCGAAGGGCGTTGGCCTGGGGAAGGCCGTTGGGTGGGGCGTACCCGGCAGCGAGCGGAGCGACCTCCGGTGAGCCGAATCACAGGGAAGAAACAAGGCTCGAACGGGTGCATCCCGGGGCGGTTCGTGCAGTCCGCCCCGGGATGCGGTCGGCCGATGGGCATCGGCGGAAGGGTTCAGGAGGTGCTCATGGCCTTCTTCAGCTCGGCGGCCGCGTTGCGGTAGACCGGCAGCAGGTCGAGGTCCTCGCCCGGGTAGTTGACGATCTTGATCTGCTTGGCGCCGGAGTCGGGCAGCACCGTCCCGGTCGACATGTGGGCGTTGTCCAGGACCAGGGCCGGCTTCTTCGCGGAGAGCTCGGCGAGCTGCGCCGGGGTGACGGCCTCGGGGCCGTACGTGCCCACGGTGGTGGCGCCGGCGAGCTTGGCCGCCCAGGCGGTGAAGACCTGGGTGACGACGTTGGGGCTCTTGCCGGCGGGCCAGGCGGCCTGGAGGTCCTTGTTCAGCTTGCCGTACTCCGCATCGAAGCCGGTCTTCCACGTGGTCGCGGCGTCGGTCGTGCCGAAGAGCCCGCCCAGCTTGTCGACCTCGGCCTTGACTTTGTCAGGGTGGTTGTCGAGGTTCACCTCGACCAGCTTCGCCTTGGAGCCGGCCGCCTCCTTGATCTTCGCGGCGTACGGCTCGAACGGCGCGTACAGCACGAAGTCGGCCTTGGCCACGGCGGCGAGGTCCGAGGGCTTGGGGTCGTAGTCGGGGGCGTGGTGGACGGACTGCGGGACGATGACCTTGACGTCCTCGGCGCCAGCGGCCTTGGCGAAGGCCCCTTCCCAGGTGGTGGTGACGACCACCACGGGCTTCTTCCCGGCCATGGGCGCGCCGGACGCGGCGGGGGACGAGGCGCTGTCGTTCTTGCCGTCGCCGGTGCTGTCGCTGTTGTTGCCGCAGCCGGTGACGAGGGCCAGCGTGACCGCGGTCAGTGCGAGGAGGGAAGGGATGCGGACGCGGGTGCGCGCCATGGGCTGGTTCTCCGTTCGGAAATGAGATGGACGGCGAGGACGAGTGCTCCCGCCGTCAGGACGAGGACCGGGCCCGGTGGCCAGTCGAGCCACAGGGCCAGGAGGAATCCCGTCAGGTTCACGGTCACGCCGATGCCGATCGCCCATAGGGTGATCGACCTCAGCGAGCTGCCCAGACGCCGGGCGGCGAGAGCGGGCAGCAGGGTCAGGGCGTCGACGAGCAGCGCCCCGGTGAGCTTGATGGCCCCGGCCACCGCGACCGCGACCAGCACCAGCAGCGCTGCTGTCAGGGCGCGTACGGCGACGCCGGAGCACTGGGCGAGCTCACGGTCGTACAGCAGGAGGCCGATGTCGCGCCGCTTCCACCAGAACAGGCCGGGCACGAGCACGGCGAGCACGCCCAGGACGACGAGGTCGGGGGTGCCGACGGACAGGATCGACCCCCACAGGAGGGCGAACGCCCCTGACGCGTTGACCCCCGACACGGCGAGCAGCAGCAGCGCGGCCGCGATGGCCAGGCTCATCAGCAGCCCCATCGCCCCCGACAGGCCGTCCGGGGTACGGGCGAGGGGCGCGACGCCCGCTCCGGCCAGGGCGCAGGCGACGAGTGCGCACAGCATCGGGTCGAGGCCGGTGAGGAGGCCGACGGCGATGCCCAGCAGGGCGACGTGCATCATGGCGAACCGCACCGGCATGATGTCGAGCCCGACGATGACGACCCCGATGACCGGCAGGCCGATCGCGGCGAGCAGCAGGGCCGCCCCGGCTCTCTGTACGGGGACCAGCTGGAGCAGGGCGCCGAGGTCCGCGGTGGCGAGGGTGGTCACCGGACCTCCCGCAGCCGGCCCGCGGCCATCTCCAGCACCCGGTCGCAGCGGTCGGCCAGGGCCCGGTCGTGGGTCACGACGACGAGCGTCACCGGCAGCGAGGTCAGGACGTCGGCGGCCTCCGCCTGCCCGTCGAAGTCGAGCGCGGCCGTCGGCTCGTCGGCCAGCAGCACCTCCGCGCCCGCGGCCACACAGCCCATGGCCCGGGCCAGGTACATGCGCTGCAACTGTCCTCCGGACAGCGTGTGCAGAGGCCGTCCGGCCAGCTGACCCACCCCGAGCCGGTCGGCTGCCTCGGAGGCGTCGTCCGGCGCGGCGCTGCTGGCCAGCAACTCCCCGCCGAGCAGCGGGAAACGGCCCGCGGCGGGCTTCTGGGGGATCCAGGCGCAGGCCCGCCGCCGCCAGGCCCATTCCGCCGGCGTGCGCGTGTCCCGTCCGCCGACCAGGATCGAGCCCGCCACCTGGCGGTGCAGACCGAGAACCGCGCGCAGCAGGGTGGTCTTGCCCGAACCGTTGGTTCCGGTCAGCGCCACCCGCTCGCCCGCGGCGATCTTCAGATCCACGTCGGCGACGGCCTCCACCCGGCCGTGCCGGCAGGCGACTCCCCGCATCCGTACATCGAGCCCGCCCATCACACATCCTTCGGTCGTTCGCTGCTGTGTGGAGGCGGGCCGAGCCGACCTCCACACAGCGGTAGTCGGACGGTGCCTGCGAGGAGTTCCCGGGCTCCGGATCGTTTCTCAAGGGGGTTGAAGTGGGAGCGGTACGCGCAGGCCGTACGGCTGGTCAGCGGGCCGCCGCGACGGAGTAGCCCGCCACGGAAATGGCCTCCCGTATCAGGCGGTCGTCGAGGGAGACACCACTGACGGTGACGGCCTCCCCGGCGAGGTCGACGACGACACCGTCGACCCCGGGTACCTGGGTCACCTCATCGGTGATGTGGTTGACGCAGTTGCCGCAGGTCATGCCAGTGACGCGGTAGCGCTGCTCATCCATGGCTTCTCTCTTTCGTCAGGCCGGTGAGGGCGGAGGCCGGGTGAGCCCAACGGGGTGCAAGCCCTTGGATCACCGGCCTCTCTCAGGTAGTCGTACCGATGTCCCTTCTGGTTTCCGCCACTTCACAGCGGCTGGGAGCAGCGGGAGCACTGCGGCCGTCGGCCGTGCTCCGATCCGGTGCGAGGCCGGTGCTTGCCCGCCTCGCCGAACGGGCATTCCCACCACGTCCGGGACGCGGGTGGCGGGATGCCGTTGCGCTGTCGGACGCGACTACGGAAGGCACCTGAGATGACCGATACCAATTCCCTGGAACCCGTGGCGACGTTCTGCGGCAAGTGCGACTGCGGCTGCCCGCAGTTGTTCGTCGACGAATCCGCCCCGGTGGACCGCCGGGTCGTGATCACCGACGACTTCGGCCAGCGGGTGGAGATGAGCGCCGACCAGTTCGGCTCCCTCGTGGAGGACGCCAAGGCGGGCAAGCTCGACTCCGTCGCAGCGGCCTGACCCGCCGAAGGTCCGGCCCGGACCGTTCAGCTGCCGGGCCGGACCACCAGTGCCACCGCCTCGACGGGGCCGCTGTGCCGGAAGTGGAGCACGAACGGGACGGCGTCGCCCGGCTGCCAGCCCGCCCGTGCCCGCACCATCACGTCGAGATCGAAAGGAGACATGACGAGCGTGCCCCCGGCCGGCAGGCTGACGGGGCCGGTCATCCCCATCGAATGGGCTCCCGTGCCGGCCGTGTCGTGCCTGCTCAGCATCGCCCGTTCCACGGCCGGTGAGGTCACGGAGAGGAGTTCGTCGTCCGCCCCGCCCGCGTTGGAGATCCGGAAGAACGCCGCGGTGTCCGTCTTGCCCGGGTAGGGAGCGAAGACCCGCGCGCCGGTCACCTCGATCCGCGGCGGGCTCCCGGCAGCCCCGGACGAGACCCAGGCGGTCAGTCCGCACAAGGCGGCCAGACAGGCGATCACCGGAACGGCCGCGGCCAAGTAGGCCTCGCGCAGCCGGCCGCGGACCGGGAGCCGGCGCGCTGCTTCGGCCGGTCGGTCGGCAGAGGTCATCGGGCGGAGCCCCCTCGGGCGCGAAGCGGGAGGGACGATCCCCCGCGGTCCGGACTCCATCCCCTGAGGCGAAGGCTGTTGCCCACGACCAGCACCGAGCTGGCCGACATCGCGGCGGCGGCGAACATCGGGCTCAGCCAGCCCACGGCCGCCAGTGGCACGGTGATCAGGTTGTACCCGAAGGCCCACACCAGGTTCGCCCGGATCGTCGCCAGGGCGCGCCGGGCCAGGCGGACCGCGTCGGGCATCGCTTCGATGCCACCGCGTACCAAGGTCACGTCGGCCGCGCCGATGGCGACGTCCGTACCACTGCCCATGGCGATGCCCAGATCCGCGCCCGCGAGCGCAGCGGCGTCGTTCACCCCGTCGCCGATGACGGCGACCCGTCGGCCCTCCGCCTTCAATTGTGCGACGAGTTCGGCCTTTCTCTGCGGGGTGCAACCGGCGTGCAGCCTTGTGATGCCGAGTTCCGCCGCGATCGCGCGGGCAGGCGCCTCACGGTCTCCCGTGGCGAGGATCGGCTCCACTCCGAGCCGGCGCATCCGCTCGACGACCCGGTAGCTTCCCGGCCGCAGGACGTCCCCGAGCGCGAAGAGCGCGAGAGCGGTGCCGTCGACCCGTACGACGACCGGTGTGAGCGCCGCGGATTCCGCCGCGGCCAGTGCCTTCGCCAGTACGTCCGGCAGATCGCCTGCGGGGGAGCCGACCTCGACCACGTGCCCTTCCACCCGGCCGGTCACGCCCGCACCGGGCGTGGCCCGGAAGTCCTCGACCGCTGGCAGCACTTCGTCCGGTAGGGCGTGCCGTGCGTGGACGGCCAGGGCGCGGCCGACAGGGTGCTCGGAGCCCTGCTCGACCGCCCCGGCCAGCCGGAGCACCGCATCGGCGCCGAAACCGTCCGGTGCCACCGTCAGCCGTGCGACGCTCATGGTCCCCGTGGTGAGCGTGCCCGTCTTGTCCAGCACGATCGTGTCGATGCGGCGCAGGGACTCCAGCGCCCGCGGTCCGCGCACCAGAATGCCGAGTTGGGCGCCGCGACCTGTGGCGGCCAGCAGCGCGGTGGGTGTGGCGAGGCCCAGCGCACACGGACAGGCGACGACCAGGACGGCCACCGCCGCCGTGATCGCGGGCTGCCCGTCGGCCCCGGCCCCCAGCCAGAAGCCGAGTACGGTGACGGCGACCGTCACGATGACGGGGACGAAGACCCCCGCCACCGCGTCGGCCAGCCGCTGGGCCGCCGCCTTGCCCGCTTGCGCCTCGGTGACCATACGGGTGATGCGGGCGAGCTGGGTGTCCGCCCCGACGGCGGTGGCCCGGACGACGAGCAGCCCTCCCGCGTTCACCGCCGCGCCCGTCACCCCCTGGCCCGGCCCGACTTCGACGGGATCGCTCTCGCCCGTCACGAGCGAAAGGTCCACGGCGGAACTCCCCGAGACCACCACGCCGTCCGTGGCGATGCGCTCCCCCGGACGGACGATGAACTCCTGCCCCACGTGCAGTCGGTCGACTGGGATGCGCCGCTCCCGCCCGTTCTCGCGCACTGCAACGTCCTTGACGGCCAGGGCGGACAGCGACCGCAGGGCCTCCCCGGTGCCGTGCCGGGCCCGCTCCTCCAGGAATCGTCCCGCCAGCACGAACAGCGGCACGCCGACGGCCGCCTCCAGATAGACGTGCGCGACACCACCGGTGGCCGACGGCCACACGGTGAAGGGCATGCGCATGTGCGGAACTCCCGCACCACCCAGGAACAGTGCGTACACCGACCAGGCGAACGACGCGGCGACCCCGAGTGAGACCAGGGTGTCCATCGTGGCCGCCGAGTGCCGAAGGCCCCGGACGGCACGCTGGTGGAACGGCCAGGCGCTCCAGACGACGACGGGAGCCGCGAGCACCAGGCACAGCCACTGCCAGTTGCGGAACTGGAGGGCAGGGACCATGGACAGGACGAGCACGGGAACGGAGAGCAGCGCGGTGATCAGCAGCCGCTCGTTCTCGCGGCGCCCGTCCCCCTCGGCCGGCGTCGCCTTCGCGTCCTGGCCGCGGGAGGCAGCCGGCGGATCGGGCAGGCCGGCGGTATAGCCGGCCTTCTCCACGGCCGCCACCAGCTCGCCCACCGTGACCTCGGCCGGATGGCGTACGCGGGCCCGGCCCGTCGCCAGATTGACCGTGGCGGTGACACCGGGGATCCGGCCGAGGCGCTTCTCCACACGGTTCACACAGGCCGCGCAGGTCATGCCCTCGACGATCAGGTCGGTGTCGGTCAGGTCATCCGTGCCCGTCACGGCGACCGTCTGACCCGCGGTCATCGCGGCCTTCCCGAATGAGCGCCGCCCGAACCATTGTGGCCGTGGCCGCCGGAACTCCCGTTCTCCACGGGCGTGGTCTCCTCGGCGTGCATGCCGGGCGCGACCGGACCGGCCAGCGAGCCGACCCCGTAGGAGACGGCGAACACCAGGACCAGCAGAGCGAGGAAGCCCGACAGGGCTGGTGGCGGAGCCCAGCGCCTCCGGGAGGGAGGCGTTCCACCGGGAGTCTGCTGCTGTCGGGCCATCGTCACTCCTGCACGGGCTCCTGCCAGGGGCCCCTCGCCTGTGTCCGTTCCGTGCTCGGGCACGGTGACCTGCCCGTGCGAGTGCTCGGGCAGGCGCTTCCTGGCAGGTAGTCGTCGCCACCCGGGCGGGAGTTCCCGACACAGCTGGTCTCATCCAGGCATGCGCGGGAGTGTATTGACGACTCCGAACGGTACGTGGACGCTTGGGGTGGCCGGCGCCGTGCCGTTCAGGTGGGAGACCTGGTCGTCGAAGAAGATGTGCGGATCGAGGGCACGCATCACGGCGGCCTTGTCGATGCCGCCGAGGAAGAACGCCTCGTTGACGCGAAGTCCCCACTGCTTGAGACTCCGCACGGCACGTTCATGCGCGGGGGCGTCCCGGGCGGTGACCAAGGACACCCGGAGGCGGGGCTGATAGGCGGGATCCTTGCGGCGCTCTTCCTCTTCGCGGCGTTGGATGCGGTTGATGCCTGAAAGGAAGTCCTTCAAGGGGCCGGGGTCGTGCGCGGTGGTCGCGTTGAGGACTTCGTGTGCGCGGAACTCGTCGATGCCGGCGGTCTGGTAGATCCGCTCGGACGAGTCGCCGGCCAGTACGCCGTCGAAGTCGAAGGCGATGCGGAGCTCTTGGTCGGCGTCGTCATCGACCCGTTCTGTCTTGAGCACATGCCCCGCCGGCATTCCGTCGGCCACTGCTGCGCGCACGTCCGAACCGTTGGCCGACAGGAACAAGGACATGTTCAGAGCGGGCATGAAGCTGTGTGTCGACCGGCCCTGCCGGAACACGGCCCGGCTGATGTGCAGACCGTGCGCCGCGATGGAACGCATGACGCGGAGCCCGGTGTCCGGGTCGTTGCGCGACAGGATGATGACCTCGACCAGCGGATCGAGGGGCTGTGCGAGGTCGTTCAGCGACAGCAGGCGCCGGACGAAGGGGAAGGCCACGCCCTTGTCCAGGACATCGTCCACGTGGGCCTCTTGGTAGGCGCGATACGCGTCCTCACCCTGCTCCCGGAACACCGCGTCGCAGTCGGTGAGGTCGAACAGGGCGCTGGAGGCGATCCCTATGACGAGGCGGCCGGACAGGTCGTACTTCATCTCGCCCCCTGCTGGCACACGTGCAACATTGCTGGAAAACCTCGTCTACGCCGCCCGTGAGGTCAAGCCTGTCTCGTGGGCGCAACGCCTGAGGGATACGGCCCGGGGCCGGACACGCAATCGTGTCCGGCCCCGGGCCGTCGAGCGCTGGTGTGGATCTGGCTCAGCCGAGAGCCGACGCCGTGCGGGGTGCGGGCGCTTCCGCACTGACGGTGTCGGTGCGGGTGGCCAGCAGTCGCTGGGCGAGGACGCCGAAGACGATGGCGAACACCGCCCACAGCACGACCTGGACGGCGATGGACGCGACCCGGAACTCCCACAGCAGGGCGGCGGGGAACTCGGGCTTGACCGCGTCGGCGTTGTCCGGGAGGACGAGGAAGGCCAGCGCCGTGGCGACGACGAAGCCGGCGCCTGCGGTCAGGGTGGCGTTCCAGTTGCCCAGGCGGGGTGCCAGCCGCCGGCCCAGGATGATCGCGCCGACGCCGAGGAGGACGCTGAGCAGGATCATCAGGAAGAACAGCGTGGTGCGCTGGCCGATGGTGTCCGGGTTGCCGACGGCCGGCGGGGTGGCCGGGTACTTCAGGAACGGCACCAGGTAGACCAGTGCGAACGCGCCGCCGGAAGTGAGGGCGGCCGTGGCCCGCGGGCTGAAGCGGCCGACGCGGTTGAGGGCGAAGGAGAACGCGAGGGAGGCGATGCCGCCCAGCGCGACCCCGTAGACCAGGACGCCGGTGGCGAGTCCGACGGTGGACTGCACGGGCCGGCTGACGAGTTCTTCCTCTTCCTCGGCAGCGGCCGGGGCGTCGCCGCCACCATGACCGCCGTGACCGGCGTGACCGGCCGCGGGGGCGGCTTCCTTGGCGGCGGTGGCCTCTTCGACGGCGATGGAGCCGCGTACGGGCGGCTCACCGACCACGTAGGCGACGGCGAAGGCGAACAGTCCGGCGATCAGGCCCGCGAGCATGCCGCGGACCAGCAGACCTCTGACAGTGGAGGCGTACATGTGCGCGAGCCTCTCAGTGGCAGGGGAAGCCGAGCAGGTGACGGCCGTCGTGCACCCACTCGTGCACGCCCTCGCCGGAGAACACGGCGGTGGCGCCCTGCTCCGCTCCGACGAAGTACAGCGCCACGAGCATCAGCAGGCCCACGAACAGCGCCCAGGGCAGCACGGCCTTGACGGGCAGCGGAGCCGACGGCGAGAGGGTGGTGGTGGGTATGGCAGCGGAAGCGACGGCCTCGGCCATGGTGGAACCTCCTCGGGGAACAACGCGTCCCATGTGGTGGTGCGGGACGACGGTCCTCGGGTCTGACTCGCCGCGCCGCCACCCCGGAAGGGTGCCGTCGCAGCACACAGTGGCGCGACCATGCCGGATTCACACCGGGCTTCCGTCTCGCCGTCGTCGCTATGTGTCGATGTCGCCGTGACGCTACCGCCCGCACGCTGTCCGACCAAGTGGATGAGTCCCTGATCACATGGGACGTCCGAGCCGCGAGACCAGGATGTGCACGTCTCGATCCCTCAGTAGGGACACCTCGGGCAACAGGAGTTCCGGGTCATCGACGACACGACGGTCCGGGGCCTCGACGTGTCACAGGCCGAAAGCGCCGCCTTCGACAAGGATGAGCAGGCCGATGGTGATGAGGACCAGGGGCAGCAGGATGTGGCCCCAGCGGGCAAGGGCCCTCGCGATGACGGGTCGGGTGGCGAAGAACCGGCCGGCGAAGCACCACACGGCCACCAAGGCGAGGAAGACCACGGCATAGACGGCCATCCCGCCGCTCCCGGCGGTGACAAACACGGGCACGTAGACACCGATGTTGTCGCCCCCGTTGGCGAAGGTGACCGCGGCGACCTCCAGCGGGCTGGGGCCGCCCTCCTGGGGCGGTGATTCCTCCTCGTCCGTACTGCCGCCGCGGTGGTCCTTCCACGCCTGCCAGGCGGCTTTGAGACCGAGGGCGAGCGGCAGCAGGCCGAGGTAGGGGACGGCCGACTCCGGAAGGAACGTGGCACCGAACGCGGCGGCCACGGCCACGGCCAGAATGGCGGCGAACCCCAGGTATTGGCCGAGCACGATACGCCGGGTGGAACCGTGGTGGCCGGCGCCCTGGGCGAAGAACAGCGCCAGGATCAGGATGTCGTCGATGTTGGTAACGGTGAACAGCCCGGCGGCCTGCCCGATGATGCCCAGGTCCACGACCAGGTGCCCTCTTCTCCCGTACGGGTGACCCCATGACGTTACCGGGCGCCCGGTCACCGGGTGTGCCGTGCTCAGCCGTGCGTGAAGTGCGGCGGGCGCTTGTCCACGAAGGCAGACATGCCCTCCTTTTGGTCGGCTGTGGCGAACACCGCCTGGAATAGACGGCGTTCGAAGCGGACGCCTTCGGTGAGGGTGGTTTCGAAGGCCCGGTTGACGGCCTCCTTGGCCATCATCGAGACCGGCTTGCGGGGTGATGCCCGCGACGACGCCGAGCGGGCTGCGCAGTGAGTGGACGTCGATGCCGGTGCCCGCGTTGTCGGTGAACTCGCCCTTGAGGAGGTGGGGGATCCCGGCGGCGAACTCGACCACCCTCCAAGCCGGTGTTGAAGGTCGCCGTGGGCGTCGGCGACCTGCTGGTCCGGGTCGGCTCCGACCCCGCCCAGCTCGACATGTCCATCGACCCGTCCGCGCCCCTGGAATACGCTGCCCTGCACCCCGTCGCCGGTATGGCCGCGAGAGTGGTGTGAGCGCCGTGGTGGTGCGTCGGGTGTCCGGCGCTGAACTGCTCGCTCGGCAGGACGGCATACGGCGCGTCCACACGGAGGCCTTCGCCGAGCCGCCGTGGAACGAGGACGGGCGTGCGACGGAACGGTTCCTCCAACGGGTGACCGACGCAGCGCCTCGGCCCGGCCTCGTGGCTGCGCTCGCTTTCGACGGTGCGGCGGTGATCGGCCTCGCGACGGCCTGTCCCACCCCCCCCCCGCAGTTCCCGTCCGGCCGCTGCTACCCACAGGTCGCCGCCACGCTCCGCGCCGAGGCGGCACGCGGCCGGGGCGTGGGCGCCGCACTGCTCGACGCCGTCACGGCCGACGCCCCGGGCGATCGGTGCTAGCTGCTGACCGGTCCGCGCCCCCGACGCCCTTGGCCTTCTACAGGGACGCCCACCCGGACCCGACGCTGCTGCTCGTCACACTCCTCCAGGCCGGCGCGGCCCTCGGGCCTCCGCTTCGGGCGCCCGAAGCGCCGCACCGGCCGCCCGACCACCGACTCGCTGAAGACGTCAGTGCTTCCCGGTGGCTTTGCGGACGGCGTCCCGGGTGCGGTCCACCAGTGCCACGACCGGTCCCAGTGCCGCGTTCGCGGTGCCGGACTCGATGCCGGGGTGCGGCCGGGTGGGGGCCATGGCCTCGGCGGCTTTGACGGCCTTGGCCATCGCGGCCAGCTCGGTGACGTCGGTGCTCCGCCGGATGTGGATGAACTCGTAGCGCTCCTCGGCGCGGGCGTGCGCCTGTACGTCCGCCCTCAGCCTCATGAACCGGGGCATGAACGTCGGGTCGTCGGTGTCCAGGTTGTCAAGTTCGGCCAGTGTCTCCTTGGCCGCCTTCTCCTCGGCGAGGCGGTCCTCCACGACCTGCGCTCCGCCCGCCAGAGCACGGGCGAAGGGGTGCACGACCTCCTCCTCCGCCGTCTCGTGCACGGCGAGCAGGCGTACGAGACGGCGGAAGGCGTCGCGCCGCTCCTCGCCGTCCGAGGCTTCCACCTCGTCGAAGAGATTGCGGATGTCGCCGTGCTGGCGCATGAGCAGCGCCACCACATCGGTGTCGGACGCCTGGTCGTCCGCGGCCTGCGGGGTCTGGAGCTCGGACATGTGGCTGGGCCTCACTTCTCGCGCATCGCAGGGTCGGGGTGCTCGCCCTCGGACTGGACGCGGTACTCGCGACCGAACATCGCGTCGTGCTCCGCCATCACGCGCTCGCTCGGGGGCTCGTCGCCCCCGTGGATCTGCTCCTGCATCTTCTCGAACCGCTCGTGGGCCTCGCGGACGTAGCCGGCGCCGAGGGTGGTGAGGTCCATCTGGGTGGCGAGGAGTTCGCGCAGGTACTGCTTGTTGGGCTCGAAGGTGAGCACGTTCGGCAGTTCCGGCGCCAGGATCTCCGCCGGATCCTTGCCGTCGATCCGGCGCATCAGGTCACACGCCGTGTGGAGGTGCTCCAGCTCCATGTTCAGGTGCAGCTCCCACACCGCCTTCACCTTGGGGTCGCTCTCCTGCTCCATGAAGGAGTGGTAGAGGTAGCACTCGTTGTACTCGTGGGTGACCAACTGCTCCCACCACGTCTCACCAGGGTCCACCAGGGATTCGTAGTGGGTGACGTGCTCCTCCTCGATGAGGCCGATCTCCTGGTAGAGCCGGCGGGCGATCGGCTCCATGTAGGTGGGGCCGGTGTTCATGTAGAAGTTCATCGTCTGCTGTTCCGCGGACAGGATGGTCAGCGCATGCAGCTTCGACAGCGGATCGGTCCCGTCCTTCTCGTACGGGTCACGCACGTTGTCGAAGGCGTCGCGGTGGTGGAACTTCGTCGGCCGGCCCGGCATGACCTCGGTGAGCCCGTCGACGATCGCCTCCGCCTTGCGGTGCTCGATCATCTCGTACAGGTTCGCGTACCGGTAGAGATGGTCGAAGTCCTCCAAGACCCCGAACTGGTACGCCTGCTGCAGGTACGGATCCGGCTCCATCCGCGCCACCCACGACGTCAGGTCCACTGCCACCTGCTCGTACGCGATCGTCGTCTCCAGCACCGACGACACCCCCGGCAGCAGCCAGTTCACCACCTTCTGCTGCTGCGCCTCGATGTAGCGGGTCCGGGCGAGCTGCCGCTTGATGTCCGGGTCAACCGTGTTGCGGGCGAGGTTGTGGCTGAAGAGGATCGCCTCGACCTCGATCCCGTTCATCGTGATGATCCGGCACCGGGTGTACGGGTCGCACCGGTCGGGGTCGATCGGCTTCACGTTCAGCTCGCGCCAGTTGCGCAGTTGACGGTCCAGCGGAATGCCCCGCTGCTCCAGCGGATTGAAGGTCATGGAGTCTCCTGACAACGGGACGCGGGACACGGGACACGGGAGCGCGCAGCCGCGCATACCCCGCCAGACGCGGACGCGGGGCCCTCCGGAGTCTGTCCGCCCCCGGCGGGTTTCCGGCCACCGCTCGCTGCCGGCGGCGGCGTGTTCCCCCGACCGGCTCAGCCGGGCCGACCATTGCACCGCCCGCGTCGAGGTGGAGTGAGCGAAGGTCGCGCAGGAGGAGCAGGCGGGGGCTCGGGGCGGTGCCCCCTCCGCCGCGCAGGTCGAGACCGTAGGGGGCTGGGCGGCATCCGCGATGGGTCGGCGTGCTCGACGCTCCAGCGGGCGAGGTCGGTGGTGACGTGGTGGATCTCGTGTCCGGTGCGGTGGCGGTCGGCGACCGCGATCTGCATCGGGTTGATGCCCTTCGGCCTGAGGGCTCCGCGCCCCGCTCGTCACCGCCACATGAGTCGGACGTGAAGGGGCATGCGCTGCGCATGGACCCCCACCATCTGTATGCGCGGAATGCTCCCCGATCTTCCCCTGCGGCGCGCCGCAGGCGGACGGTGCCGGTCAGGCTGGTCGGCGCGCTGGCCCGTACGGTCGCACGGGTGCGGGGGCGTCCGGCCCTCCACCCCGGCGGCTTGCTGGTGAGCGGCTTCGTGGACGTTCAGCCGGATGCCGCCAAGCCCTGGTCGGTGCCGTTCCTCGACCGGCCCGGTCGCTACGAGGCGGTCGTGCGCTGGTCGCGGGCTGCGGGGCTGCCCGGTCCCCTCCCCGACGGCATGGGGCTCGCGGTACATGTGATCGACGCGGGTACCGACCCCCCGGGCCGGGAGTTCGATCTGCTCCTCACCTCCAGCGGCACCTCCCGGTTCGCCCGGCACCTGCCGCTGCCCCGCCTGCGGGGAGACGTTCCGTACAGCACTCTCACCGGTTACTGCTTCCCGGACCGGGAGCGCGTCATCGCAGCCTTCCCGGCCGAGCGCGGGCGCCGCCTGCCGACCGGTGGGCCGGCGCTCACCGCGGAGCTGCGCGAGCGGCCGGTGCGCTTCCGGCTGTGCGCCGCCGCCGACGGCGAGCCCTGGCGGCCTTTCGCCACACTCACCCTCCACCCCGAACCACCGGCGGCCTCCCGCACCCCGCACGGCTTCGACCCCTACGGCGCCTGCCTGCCGGACCTGCGCCCCAGCCCCCGACTGCGGAGGCTCCGTCAAGCCGCCTACGCCGGCTCGCGCGAGGGCCGCGCGGCAGCCCGCGGTGACGAGGACGAGGCGTCCACGGGTCGGGTGGCCGCCCTGGCCGCTTTCGGCGCCTATGCCGGCTGCTGGGCCCTGCTGGTACGCCGCCGTGGTTCGGTCGGCGCGCACCCCGTTTCGGTGTACGAAGTGCTGCTGACGGGGACGGCGACGTTCCGGCTGAGCCGCCTGATCACAAAGGCCAAGGTCACCCGTCCGCTTCGGGCCCCGTTCACCGACGTGGAGGAGGCCGGAGCACCGGCTGAACTCAACGAAGTACCCAAGCACAGCCATCCGGCTCTGGGCGAGCTTCTGAGCTGCCCGTTCTGCCTCAGCGTGTGGGTCGCCACCTCGCTCACCGGTGCGCGCATGCTCTTCCCCAGGGCCACCTCTGCCGTCGTCCGGACAGCGGCGGCGGTCGCCGTCTCCGACGCCCTGCAGATCGGCTACTCCGCTCTCGTAAGCCGGGCCGAGGCCGCCGACCGATCCCGTTGACCTTGACGCGCGCCGCGGCACCCTCCGCGGTGTGACGGGCAGGCGCAGCGCAGGAGCGAGACCGTCCCAGCACGGCTGATCAGGCCTCCAGCGGCGCCTCTCCCGTCACCCCATGCACATACGCGTGGCATGCGCGAAGGCGGGTAGCCGCCCACCATGAAGGGCAGCCAGGACTGGAGGCAGATGGCGGTCATCGGGTCGCTCGACGAGCTGACGGACCTGCTCGCCAGTCGGCAGGGCCTGTACGTGCGCTGGTCGCTGGGCCCGCACGCCGACCTCCCCGTCCCGTCGAGCCGGGACGCGCTCACCGGTGTCGAGCTGCCAGGGCTCTCCGCGAACCCTTTGGACGTCGAAGAGTGGTGGGGCGAGCGGCCGCTCCGCACGTGGGCCGCCCGCCGCCTCTACGACTACTCGCACCTGCCGCACGTCAAGGACGGGCGGGTGAGGCCATGGCTGCTACACGGTACGGAAGCCGGCCGCGGGCCCGACAACGAACCCCTGGTGCGGGACGTGCTGCCGATCGGATGGGTCGACCAGGCAGTCATCACCGAGGCCGAAGAGGAGATCGAACAGCAGCAAGGCGCATGGGGACCCCTTGACCGCCACTGAACGAAGGACAACGCCCACCGCGAAAGGAACGAGACCATGGGTGATGCTCAACAACCCGAGGCACGACGCAGCGGAAAGGGTGCTGCGACCCCCCAGGAAAGCAGGCACCTCAAGGCCGCCCAGCCGCAGAATCCGAAGAAGTCGGGTGGCAGCGAGGAAGACCGGAAGCAGACGGGTGGCCCCACGCCGCCCGAACAGAGCCCTGACCACCCGTGACGGTGGCGATCGACTGAGGAGGCACCCCGGGGCTTGCGCGGCTGGTGTACGCGCTCATCAGAGGGAAGTCCGGTGGAACCCGAATGGCTCGGAATACGGCGGGGTACCCCTGGCCAGGCCGTTGAAAAGCACGAAGTCGCCATGCCGTATGCAGGCCGGCCGGCATGGACCATCGGAAAGGTGACCGACACATGGCAGACGTCAACCCCATCGAAGTACAGAAGGCGCTCAAGGGGGCGGAGTACCCGGCGAAGCGGGACGATCTCGTGAAACTGGCGGAGAAGAACGGCGCCGGCCAGGACATCACCCAGGAACTCGCCTCCTCCTCCAAGGACCGGTTCGACGGTCCCGACGACGTCCAGCGGTCGGTGTTCGGCCGCGGATAACCAAGACGGCCATGGGTGAGATGCCGGGCTCCGTCGGTGCGCGCCTTTGACGGCCGCCCGCCGGGGCCCGCGCACCGCGGCACCGCCTGCCAGACGACGACGTCACCCATGACCGGCGGGGCCCGCCGCCTCGGGGTCACAGCCGGATGGCGGGGTCAGCCGTTGAGGCTGCTGGAGTACACGTACCGCCGGGACCACCTGGCTCACGACCGTCGAGGGGCCTGCTCGCCCGTCGGGCGTGGGTTCCCCTCACGTGCGCTGGTCGCTGGATGGCCCCCCCCGATCTGAGTGGTCGCTTCACCCCGGGACGTCCGGCCCTCGTGCGCTTAAGACGGTGCAGGACGGAAAGGCGCAGTGTGCACCGGACACAGCGGAGAACCGATGCCTGAGAGGAGGGTCGGAAGTGATGCAGCGTTCGGGAAAGAGAGACGAGGGCAGGACTGGCAAGTCGCCGCTGGAGCAAGTCACCGGCGAGAACGACGTAACCCCCGAGGAGGAGCGTGGCGGCCGTTCACCGGCGGGCGGGCGCAGCCGGAGCTCCGAGCAAGCGGGTGACCGGAGGAAGGAAGGGCGAGACGAGAGGGCGGACGAGAGGGCGCAAGGGCCCGGCCGTCCAGGCCACGCGTAAGCGCGCTCCGCGCATCGCCCCGGCTACGAGCTGGCCCTCACGGGGGCCTTCGCCAGGTGCCGCGGCCAGTTGCTCTGCGTCGCAGTCGAAGGGGCACGACGTACCAGCACAGGACGAACCAGAGCATCACCGTGGCGACGATGATCTCCGCGAGAGCACGGGGCAGGACGATGTCCAGGATGAGCAGGAGCGTGCAGGCGATGGTCTTGGAGGATCTCCGCCCACCGTCGGTTGATCCGCTCCCGCGGGCCTTCCGGCGGACCGGCCGGCAGAAGCGGAGGGCTTTCGGGTCCTCCGTCGCTTCCTTGAGGGCGCCCTGGGCTCTGTGCTGTCGGTGACGGCGTGGTTGTGGGAGGCTGGAAGGGATCGACCAGCCTGCTTCTGCCGATCGGAGGCTGCGCGCTGGACGTCATCGATCTCGGACACCGGCGTTGTTGTCGCGGGCGCGCGGGCGGTTCTGCGTCCTGCTACGCCATGGAAGGTGCCCGATCGGCGCCGCCTACACCCATCGTGTGAGGATCCCATGATCACAGGGAGCGCACCAGTGTGGCTGTGGCGAGTTGCATCCACTGGGCTTTCCGTAGGGGTCGGCGTCAGAGGGAGTTGCCCGTCATGACGGGCCGCGGCACGAGTGGTCGGACATTGGCACTGGGCACCGAAAGCAGGTCCTGCCGCATGCAGGAACTGCTGGGCGGCCTGCTCCTGGCCAGTCACCTGATGCCCTGGGCCGAGCTGCCGACTCAGGTTGCGGCCCACGCGGGCCGAGCCGGGTTCCAGGACGCGGCGATCTACCTCTGTGACCTTCAGGAGGACGTGCTGCGGCGGCTGACCGGCAAGGGCTTCACCGGCGGAGAAGACGCCCCGGCCGACGAGGACGAGTTGCAGGTGGCCGGAACGATGGCCGGGAGGTGCTTCCAGCTCGGCCGACTGCTGCCGCTCCCGCACGAAGGACCGGACGGTGTGACGTGGTGGGTGCCTCTGCTGGACGGTACCGAACGGCTGGGCGTGCTGAGGGTGGCGACGCCCGTCGATGACGAAGAGACGGGCGAGGACCTGAAACGTCTTGCGGCTCTGGTGGCGCTGCTGGTGGTGAGCAAGCGCGGTTCCAGCGACGCTCATGCCCGTCTGGTGCGAACCCGGAAGATGAATGTGGCCGCCGAGATGCAGTGGCATCTCTTGCCTGCGACGACCTACGCGGACCCCCACGTAGTGATCAGCGCCGCTGTGGAGCCGGCCTACGAGATCGGCGGGGACGCCTTCGACTACGCGCTCGCCGATGACGTCGTCCACCTCGGAATCTTCGACGCGATGGGCCACGACACGTCGGCCGGCATTACCGCGAACCTCGCCGTCGCCGCCTGCCGCAACAACCGGCGCCAGGGCCACGGCCTCGTAGAGACGACGGTCGCGATCGAGCAGACCCTCCTGGAGGAGTTCGGGAGGCTGCGGTTCGTGACCGCGATCCTCGCCGACCTCAGTACGACCACTGGGGTTTTCTCATGGGTCAACCGCGGCCACCATCCACCGGTGGTCATTCGGGGCGGCCGGTGGACGACCGGACTGCGGTGCCCGCCCGCCCACCCCATGGGCACCGACCTCGGCCTGGAACCCGTCCTGTGCCGTGAGCAACTGGAGCCCGGCGACCGGATCGTCCTCTACACCGACGGCATCACCGAAGCCCGCAACAAGGACGGCCGTGAATTCGGACTCGACGGCTTCATGGACTTCCTCATCCGTCACCAGGCCGACGGCCTTCCCGTTCCGGAGACGCTGCGCCGCCTGATACGGGCGATCCTGGGACACCACGACGGGCGTCTCGCAGACGACGCCACCGTCCTGGTCGCCGAGTGGCTCGGACCCGACGGCATGAAGTCCCGAGCTCGTGACCGTGTGGGGCTGCCCTTCCGCGGCTGACGCTGGTGCCGGTCCGGCATCTCGCCACGAACTGTGGTCGGGAGTGAAAAGCGGACCGCAGCACCCCTGGTCGTCGGATCGAGCGCCAACGGCCGATACCGATGCGCAGGGGCCTGTACGCGTCACGTCACGGAGAAGGGTTCTGAGCCGTGAGGACGGTCGTACCGCCAGGCCGACAGTGCACGAGGCGGTCGGCGATCCCCTCCCGCCGGGCGGCATCGAGGAAGGCGGACAGAGGCGACTTCATCACCGTGTATTCCTCGTAGTGCACGGGCATCAGGCGAGCCGGGTCCAGTCGGCGGGCGAGCTCGATGCCCTGCTCGGCGTCCATGGTGACCAGGAGACCGCCGGGCAGGGTCGTCCCTCCCAGGTGGAGCACCGCGAGGTCGATGCCGGGGAAGCGCCGGGGGATATCGTTCAGCCCGTCGAAGACCAGCGTGTCCCCGGTGAGGTACAGGTGGATGCGCGCGGGTCCGCCGACCGGTCCGAATTGGAGGAGCGAGCCCATGACGGGCGGCAGCAGCCGCCGCAGCAGCGGGTTGCCGGCATGCCGGGCCGGCAGGGCGGTGACCCGGACCTCACTGTCCGCTCCGCCGATGAGTGCTTCCTGCCACGTTGCCAGGCCCCGGACGCGACGGAAACCGTGGACCGCGCTCAAGCGCCGGGCCGCGTGCGGCGTGGTGAAGACCGGAACGCTGTGGTCCAAACGGCGTCGCGCCACACGGTCGAAGTGGTCGCCGTGCAGGTGCGACAGTACGACCGCGTCCAGAGCGGGCAGCGCATCGGCTTCCCGGGACGGATCGTGCAGGCGGCGGCTCACCAGTCCGTTGCCCAGATAGGCGTACTGGCCCTTGTGCAGGAAGTTGGGGTCGGTCAGCACCGTCATGGCGCCGTACCGCAGCAAAAGCGTGGCATTGCCGATGAACTCGATCTCCAGACGGTCTTCGCGGGGCCCGTTCATGCCGTGCCTCGCCAGGCCGGCGCCTTCGACGTCGTCCGATGGCGGGCGCGGTCCGCCCCCGCGCCGCCCTTCGACCGCGCGGCCCACCAGGCCACCAGCCACGCCGCCTCCTTGGCCGCATCCCACAGGTACGTGGCCGGAATGCGGCGGCGCGGTACGTAGATCAGGTCGATGGCGAGGAACGTCACCGCTGTGCCGATGCCGGTGCGCCGGGCGTGGCGGACCCCCTCGGTACCCGCGTCCGCCAACAGCATGGTGATGCCCGCCGACGCCAGGAGAGCGCCGCTCGTCTTCTGCAGCCACCCGTCGGTTTTGGGCCCGTAAATGCGTTCGAATGTCCGCAGTGAGACCAGCGGCCACAGACCGCCCGCCAGGTTGAACAGTCCTTGGGCTCGCGCGATGGTCACGGGACGGGGCATGACCGCCTCCTCCGGATCGGTTCCCCCCGTCTACGGCTGCCCCGGACCGGGCCCTCCACACCGGTTGCGCCACCCACGGCACATCGATCGCCTTTGGGGGTCGGTGACGGGCGTGACCGCCTGCGGCCCGCCTCCCCGCTGACCGGTGATCCAGAGCCGCGCCCGCCGGAGTGCCTCAGGCTGCGGGCGGGGCGGCGTATCCGTACATCGCGGAGGCGCCCAGTTCCTCCTCGATCCGGATGAGCTGGTTGTACTTGGCCGTGCGGTCCGACCGGGACAGGGAGCCGGTCTTGATCTGTCCGCAGCCCGTGGCGACGGCCAGGTCCGCGATGGTCGTGTCTTCCGTCTCGCCGGAGCGGTGCGACATGACCGCCGCCCATCCGGCCCGCCGCGCCGCGCCCACCGTGCCGAGCGCCTCGGTCAGCGTGCCGATCTGGTTGACCTTGATCAGGACGGCGTTCCCCACCCCCGTGCGGATGCCTTCGCGTACCAGGGCCTCGTTGGTGCAGAACACGTCGTCGCCGGTCAGCTGGCACCTGTCCCCGACCCGCGCGGTCAGCTCGCGCCATCCGTCGAGGTCGTCCTCGGCCATCGGGTCCTCCACCGAGACGACCGGGTACGCGTCGATCAGCTTGGCGAGGTAGTCGACCTGTTCCGCGGACGTACGCCGCACGCCCTCTCCCGCGTACGCGTACACGCCGTCGCGGTAGAACTCCGAGGACGCCGGGTCCATGACGAGGCCGATGTCCGCGCCGGGCCGGTACCCGGTCCGCTCGATCGCGGCCATGACGAAGTCGAGCGCCTCCTCGGCCGTACGCAGCGCGGGCGCGAAGCCGCCCTCGTCGCCGACGCCCGTGGAGTGGCCCGCGGCCAGCAGGTCGCGGCGGAGCGTGTGGAAGACCTCGGAGCCCATCCGGACGGCCTCCGCGAAGGACCCCGCACCCACCGGCGCGATCATGAACTCCTGGAAGTCCAGCGGATTGTCGGCGTGGGCGCCGCCGTTGACGATGTTCATCATCGGCACCGGAAGCACGCGGGCGTCGGCCCCGCCGAGGTAGCGGTACAGCGGCTGGCGGTGCGAGAGGGCGGCGGCCTTCGCGGTGGCGAGGGAGACGCCGAGCAGGGCGTTGGCACCGAGCCGGGCCTTGGTGGGCGTGCCGTCGAGCAGGGCGAGCGCGGCGTCGAGGCCGGCCTGGTCGTCGGCGTCGCGCCCGGTGACGGCATCCGCGATCTCGCCCTTCACATGGGCCACGGCACGGTCGACGCCCTTGCCGTGCCAACGCCGGGGGTCGCTGTCGCGCAGCTCCACCGCTTCACGGGCGCCGGTGGAGGCGCCGGAGGGCACGGCGGCGCGGCCCAGGGACCCGTCGGCGAGGACGACGTCCACTTCGACGGTGGGATTGCCGCGGCTGTCGAGGACGGCTCGGGCGGTGACGCCGCGGATGGTGGTCGGCTCGACTGTGAATGCGGGCATGGGAGTTCCTCCCCGTAGTCGCCTGCCGGGCCCCGGCTGCGACGACGTTGACGCTCGGCCCGACGCGGCGAAACTCTACAGCAATGCTGAACAGTTCTGCTGTTCAGTTTCACTGTTCAGTTCTGCTGCACAGCGGCGGTTCCGGGTTAAAGTGCCCTATGACCACCCCGGAAGCCGCCACCCTCGCCACCGAACTGCGCACCGCGATGGCCAAGCTCACCCGGCGCGCGAAGCACGAGGACCGGATCCCGCACGGACACCCCGCCGCCGCGCTCAGCGTCCGGCACGTGAAGCACGAGGACCGGATCCCGCACGGATACGTCGCCGTGCTCGGAGTCCTGGAGCGCGAGGGCGCCATGACCACCAGCGACCTCGCGACCGATCAGGGCGTACGCCCGCAGTCGATGGCCCGCGCGGTCGGCCTCCTCCTGGAACAGGGCCTGGTCACCCGCAGGGCCCACCCCACGGACGGCCGCAAGACCTTGCTCGAACTGTCGGACGCCGGCCGGGCCGCGCTGGAAGCGGAGCGCGGCCGCAGGGCCGGATGGCTGGCCCTGGCCATCGAGACCGAACTCACGGAAGCCGAGCGGGAGTTGCTCGCGCGCAGCGCGGCCCTGATGGAGCGGCTGGCCGCGCGCTAGTACCACGTCTGCTCCCTCGGGACCCCCGTTGGAACCTCGGGTCCACGGTGCCGCCGGAGTACGGGCGGGAGACCCCGGTCTCGTTCGCGGCGCGGGTCACCGCACCGGGGCGAGAAGGGGCCGCCGCTTCCAGGCGCCCGCGCACACCGCGAGCGCCGCCGCGCCGTACGCCGCCGCGCCCGCCACCGGACCGGCGAGGTAGGCGACCGCGCCGGCGCAGGCGATGCCGAGCCATTCCCAGCGGCCGTCGAGCGCCACCATCGCGACGAGCAGCAGTGCGTACCAGGAGTAGCCGGGGGTCAGCAGCAGGAAAGCCGTTCCCGCGGTCACCAGCGCACCCTGCCAGGGACGTTCGGAGTCTCCGTGCACGATCACCAGGACCGACACCACGGCACAACCGAGCAGGGCGGCGGGCAGCGCCCAGGCGTCGGGGAGCACCAGCCGCAACAGGGCGTACCGGCCGCCCGCGCCCGCGTCGTCGTACCCCTCCTCCTGGGCGTAGCCGCCCAGGTAGCCGAGGACCGAGCCGCGCGAGAGCAGGACGTACGGCAGGTACACGGCCGCGACCGTGGCGGCCGCGGGTCCCAGGACCGCGAGCGCCGCGCGCGGCCGCCGTACGCCCGACAGCGCGCCCGGCACCAGCAGCACGGGAAGCAGCTTCGCCGCGATCGCCAGCCCGAGCAGCGCTCCGCCCGCCGCGCGCCACCGGACCACCACGACGAGCGCGGCGACCGACAACAGGACGGCGAGGACGTCCACATGGGCGTTGTTCACCGCCTCCACGGGAACGGCCGGACACCAGGCCCACCAGGCCGCGCGACGCGGATCGCCCCGGCGGCGCAGCACGAGGAGCAGCAGCCCGGTGACGGCCAGGGAGAGGAGGGCGCCACCGGCCTGGAGGGCCTTGTGGCGGACACCGGGCGGCGAGGCGGCGTGGACGAGGAGGAACCAGCCCTCGGCGGCCGGCGGATAGATGGTGTGGACGGCGGGCCGGTTGATCCTGGTGCACCGGCCGTCGGCGAGCGGGGAGAGGTCACGGCCGCGCGTGCAGACGGAGCGGTCGGGGAAGAGCCAGGGATCGCGCAGCCCGGCGAGGGCGGTGTCGGCGGGGGCGTGGTCGTACGGGGAGAGGCCGACGGCCTGCACCCGGCCGTCCCACGCGTACCGGTAGGAGTCCGTGCTGGTGCGCGGCGGCGTCACCAGACCGGTGGCCGCGACCGCGACCGCCCCGGCGAGGACCAGGGGCACCGCGGCGCGGGCGGGGACCCGGCGCAGGGCGAGCACGGCCGCGGCGAACAGCACCCAGGGGACCGCGTACCCGGCCAGGAAGCCGACGCCGGTCGCGTTCGCACCCAGCAGGGCCGCGAGCGCGGCGGTCAGGGCGGCGAGCAGCAGCGACGTGAGGAGGACGGCGCAGCGGCGGGTCCGGGTACGGGTACGGGGCATGGGCGCAGCCTGGCAGTGCGCGCGGCCGGCGGGCAGGCGACCCGTCGGAGCGTTCGGGTTTCGTAAGGTGTCGGACCGCCCACGGGGCCCGCCGCGGCGGTGTCATGGACGGCATGACCTTCCGCTTGCCCGGGCGACGCCCCCCGCTGCCCGCAGTCCGGCCGCCGGCCTTCCGCGGCCGGCTGCACGACGCCCGCACGGCGACGGCCGTCGGCCGGTGGCTCGGCGTCGCCTTCGCCGTCTGCTTCGCGACCGGGCTCATCAGCCACTACCTCCAGCGTCCGCCCGCCTGGCTCGCGGACCGGCTGCCCGTACGGCCGGTGTGGGGGTACGCCTTCACCCAGGGCCTGCACGTCGCCGCGGGCCTCGCGGCGATCGTGCTGCTCCTGGTCAAGCTGTGGGCGGTGTACCCGCGGCTGTTCGCGTGGCCGCCGGTCCGGTCGGTGCGGCACGCCCTGGAGCGCCTGTCCGTCGCGGTGCTGGTGGCCGCGGCCGTCTTCGAACTCTTCACGGGGCTGCTGAACATCGTCGAGTGGTATCCGTGGCCCTTCTCGTTCGTTCCGGTGCACTTCGCGGTCGCCTGGGTGGCGACCGGCTCGGTCCTGCTGCACATCGCGGTCAAGACCCCGGAGATCAGGGCACATTGGGGTCGGCGATCGGCGGGGACGCGCGCGCTGCCCGGAGAAGACGCCGTCGACCGGCGCTCGCTGCTCCTCGCCACGGGCGGCGCGATCGGCGTGGTGACGCTGACGACGGCCGGTCAGGCCTTCACCCCGCTGAAGGCGATCGACCTGCTCGCGCCCCGGCACCCGGACCACGGCCCGCAGAAGCTGCCGGTCAACCGGACCGCCGAGGCGGCCGGAGTGTCGGCGGCCCGCCTGGGGGAGTGGCGCCTGGAGGTCGTCGGCCCGCGGCCGTACACGCTCACGCCGGCCGCTCTCCGGGCGATGCCGCAGGTCGGCGTCCGGCTGCCGATCGCCTGCGTCGAGGGCTGGAGCGTCGACGCCGACTGGGCCGGGGTGCGGGTGCGCGAGCTCCTTGCCCGGGCCGGCGGACGGCCGGGAACGGCGGCGCTGCGGGTGACCTCGCTGGAGGTCGGCGGCGCCTACCGGGTGATGGAGATGGGTGCCGCGTACGCCGACGACCCGCTCACCCTCCTCGCGCTCACGCTGAACGGGCAGACCCTCTCCCTGGACCACGGCTTCCCGGCGCGGATCATCGCCCCCGGCCGGCCGGGGGTGCTGCAGACCAAGTGGGTCCACCGGCTGGAGGTGCTGTGAAGGGCATGCAGGTGCTGCGCCACGCCGTCGGCGGGCTCGGGCTCGTCCTCATCGGCCTCGGGGCGTGGCTGGTGGCGGCGGAGCCGGACCCGCCGGGGGTGCTGGTGTGGCTGGCGGGGGCGCTCGTCCTGCACGACGGGATCCTCGCGCCGCTCGTCCTCGCCGTGGGGCTGCTGCTGGTCGGACGGCGCCAACGGGGCTTGCTGCGGGGCGCGTTGCTGGCGGCCGGCAGCGTGGTGCTGGTGACGCTGCCGCTGCTCGTACGGCCGGGGGCGCCGCCCAACCCGTCGGCGCTGCCCCTTCCGTACGGACGCAACCTGGCGATCGTGCTGGGGGTGGTGGCCGGTGTCACGGGCGCGCTGTACCTCGTACGGCGGCGCAAGGACCTCGTACGGCGGTGGAAGGACGGCGTACGGCGGTGGCGGGCGCGGCCTCGCAGGCGTGCCGCCGAGCCCGACCGGGGTCAGGGGCGCACGGCCGGGGACGGCTGAGGCACGAGGGTGAGGAAGGGGCGGCCCGCCACCGTCCACGGCGCGGACACCCTCCAGCCGGCCCGGCCGGCGTGCACGGTCAGGGCCCGCGTGCCCACCCGCGCCCAGGGGAACGGCGCCCCGCTGTTGTTCCGGCCGTCGTCGACCCGTACCTCGCAGCGTTCGTCGACGTCCACCGGCGCGCACTCGGCGATCACGGCCCCGGCGGACGAGGCGACCCCCCGCAGCCGCCGCAGCAGGGCGGCGGGGTCGCCGCCGATCCCGATGTTCCCGTCGATCAGCAGGACCGTGTCCCAGCGGCCCTCCGCGGGCAGCGGGGCGAACACCGAACGGCACAGGGCCGTCCCGCCCAGCCGTACGGTGTGGGCCACCGCCTCCGGGCTGACGTCGATGCCCAGCACGCGCCGGCCCTGGGCGGCGAGGGCGGCGACGAGCCGCCCCGGGCCGCAGCCGACGTCGAGGACGGCGCCCCGGCAGCGCTCCAGGACGGACCGGTCGGCCTCGTCGGGCGCCTCGCACCAGCGCTCGACCTCCAAGGGCAGCAGCCACCCGTCGTCGCGGCGCAGGAAGAGCGGGCCCCGGCCGGCCCGCAGCGCGTCGGTGTACGGGTCGGAGCGCCAGGCCGTCGCCGCCGTCACGCGCCCGCCCCCGACACCGCGGCCGTCAGCTCGGCGTGGCGGACCGCGAACCGGGTGCCGGGCGCCTGCGCGGCCACCTGCCGTGCGTCCTCGGCGGTGTCGACGTCACGCAACTCAGGGAGGGCGCCGACGCGCAGCCCGGCCGCGCGCAGCCGCCCGTACTGGACGGCGCCGGTGTCGGGGCGCGACATCGGTACGCCGAGCAGGAGGGCGGGGTCGGGGGCGGCGAGTCCGAGGGCCCAGAAGCCGCCGTCCGCGGCGGGTCCGAACCAGGCGCCGTGCCCGTCCCAGCGGAGGGCGGGAGCCAGCAGCTCCGGGGTGACCTGCGGCGTGTCCATGCCGATGAGCAGGGCGGGCCCCGAGCAGGCCGCGAACGCGGCGGCGAGCCGCTCGTCGAGCCCGCCCGCCGTCTGGGGGACGACCTCGAATCCGGGTGCCAGCCAGGGACCGGGCTCCCCGTCGAGGACCAGCACGTGCCGCGAGGCCGGCGTCCGGGCCGCGGCGGCGAGGGTGTCGGCGAGGGCCGCCTCGGCGAGGGAGGCCGCTTCCTGCGGGGTGAACGGAGGGGTCAGCCGGGTCTTCACCCGGCCCGGCAGCGGCTGTTTGGCGATGACGAGGAGGGTGGTCACGGACGGACACCGCCGGTCGGCGCGAGCGGTGGCTCGTCGAGGACGGCGCGCATGTCGTGCACCGCCTGCCAGGTCCCCCTCCAGGTGCCGGTGACCTTGGACCGGCCCGACCGGGGCAGGTACGGCACGTCGACCTCGCTCACCCGCCAGCCCGCGTCGGCGGCCCGGACCACCATCTGGAGGGGGTAGCCGCTGCGCCGGTCGGTGAGGCCGAGGCCGAGGAGGGCCTCGCGGCGGGCGGCCCGCATCGGACCGAGGTCGCGCAGCCGCAGCCCGGTGCGCCGGTGCAGCAGCCAGGACAGGGCCAGGTTCCCGGCCCGGGCGTGGGCGGGCCAGGTCCCGCGCCCGGCGGGACGGCGCCGCCCCAGGACGAGGTCCGCCCGGCCTTCCGCCACCGTTTCGACGAAGTCCGTCAGCAGGCCGGGGTCGAGCGTCGCGTCGCAGTCGCAGAAGCAGACGAACTCGGCGTCGGCGGCGAGCAGTCCGGCGTGGCAGGCGGAGCCGAAGCCGCGCCGGGGTTCGTGGACGACGGTGGCACCGAGGCCGGCCGCGAGCGCGGCCGATCCGTCGGTGGAGCCGTTGTCCACGACGATGGCCCGCCATCCGGCGGGGACGCGGGCGAGCACCCAGGGCAGGGCCTCGGCTTCGTCGAGGCAGGGAAGGACGAGGTCTACGGTCACGGGGGTCACGGCACCCACCGTAGGAAGCGCGGGGCGGATGGGGGGCCCGGAAGTCCTTACGAAACGCGGACGTCACCCGGGGCGCCCCCGGGCCGCCGTGGCCGGCGAGCGGCGCGGGTGCGAGGCTGTGCCGCATGAGCGAGAGCACTGGACCGGCGGACCGGGCACGGATCCTGGTGGTGGACGACGATCCGACGGTGGCCGAGGTGGTCACCGGCTACCTGGAGCGGGCCGGATTCGCCGTCGAGCACGCCGCCGACGGCACCGACGCCCTGCGGCGGGCCGCGGAACGCCGGCCGGCCCTCGTCGTCCTCGACCTGATGCTGCCGGGCCCGGACGGTCTGGAGGTGTGCCGGCGGCTGCGTGCCGGCGGGCCCGTCCCGGTGATCATGCTGACCGCGCGCGGCGACGAGGAGGACCGGATCACCGGCCTGGAGGTCGGCGCGGACGACTACGTCACCAAGCCGTTCAGCCCGCGCGAACTGGTGCTGCGGGTGGAGTCCGTACTGCGCCGGAGCCGGTCGGCGGCCGGGGCCGGCGCCCGGCCGGTGCTGGGGGCCGGGGACCTCGTCCTCGACCCCGCCACCCGCAGGGCCACCCGGCAGGGCACCGCCCTCGCCCTCACCGTGCGGGAGTTCGACCTGCTGGCGTACTTCCTGGAGCACCCCGGGACGGCGCACACCAGGGAGGACCTGATGCGGAGGGTGTGGGGCTGGGACTTCGGCGACCTGTCCACCGTCACGGTGCACGTCCGCCGGCTGCGGTCGAAGATCGAGGACGACCCGGCCCGGCCCACCCTGATCCAGACGGTATGGGGCGTCGGCTACCGCTTCGAAGCGGGCCGCGAGGAGGGGGCGGCGTGAAGGACCTGCTCCTCATCGCCGCGTTCGCCCTGGCCGGCGCCGTCTGCGCCGGAGCGGCCGGAGCGGTCGTACTGCGTCTCGTACGGCACCGGTCCGTCGCGGTCTCCCTGACGGTCGTCGCGTCCGTCACGGTGACCGCCATGCTCGCCGGGACGCTCGCCGTCGCCCGGGCGATGTTCCTGTCCGCGCACGACCTGTGGGTGGTGACGGTCGTCGTGGCGATGGCGGCCCTCGTCTCGCTCGGCACGGCCCTCGTCCTGGGCCGCTGGGTGGTGGCCCGCAGCCGTGCCCTCGCCCGGGCCGCGCGTGACTTCGGCGACGGCGGCAGCTTCCTTGCCCCCGATGGGGCGGCCACCGCCGAACTCGCCGCCCTCACCCGCGAACTGGCAGCCACCAGCGCCAAACTCGAAGCGTCCCGGGCGCGCGAGCGCTCCCTGGAGGCCTCCCGCCGGGAGCTCGTCGCCTGGATCTCCCACGACCTGCGCACCCCGCTCGCCGGACTCCGGGCCATGGCGGAGGCCCTGGAGGACGGCATGGCGACCGATCCCGCCCGCTACCACCGGCAGATCCGCACCGAGGTGGAACGCCTCACCGCCATGGTCACCGACCTGTTCGAACTGTCCCGCATCCATGCCGGCGCGCTCGCGCTCAGCCCGAGCCGCGTCTCCGTGTACGACCTGGTGGGCGATGCGCTGAGCGGCGCCGACCCGCTCGCCCGCGAGCACGGGGTGCGGTTGGTGGGAGAGGAGGTCGCGGCCGTGCCCGTCGAGGTGGACGGCAAGGAGATGACCCGCGTCCTGGCGAACCTCCTTGTCAACGCGATCCGGCACACCCCGGCCGACGGCACGGTCGCGGTGGCGGCCGAACGCCGTGACGGCGCCGTGGTGCTGTCCGTCACCGACGGCTGCGGCGGGATCCCCGACGAGGACCTGCCGCGGGTCTTCGACACCGGCTGGCGCGGCACCGAGGCCCGGACCCCGCCGGCCGGTGCGGGGCTCGGTCTGGCGATCGTCCGGGGCATCGTCGAGGCCCACGCGGGCAGCGCCGCGGTGCGCAACGTGCCCGGCGGCTGCCGCTTCGAGGTCACCCTGCCCGCCGCGGCGGGTCAGGGCCTGCCCGGCGGTTCAGGGTCGTACGGGCCCTGAGCCCGGTCAGCCGAGTGCCGCCGAGGCGCGCTGTTCCGCGCGGGCGAACTCGGCCATGCCCTCGGCGAAACCGACCTCCGTCCGCCAGCCGAGGTCCCTGCGCAGCCGGGAGGAGTCGGCGGTGATGTGCCGGACGTCCCCGAGCCGGAACTCGCCGGTCACCACCGGCTCGGGTCCGCCGTGCGCCCGGGCCAGGGCCGTCGCCATCTCACCGACCGTGTGCGGGTCGCCGCTGCCGGCGTTGTACGCGGTGAGGGCGCCGGCCGGCAGACCGCGGGCGGCCTCCAGGGCGAGGACGTTCGCGGCGGCCACGTCGCGCACGTGGACGAAGTCCCGGCGCTGACCGCCGTCCTCGAAGACGCGGGGCGCCTCGCCTCGGGCGAGCGCCGAGCGGAAGAGGGAGGCCACGCCGGCGTACGGGGTGTCGCGCGGCATCCCGGGGCCGTAGACGTTGTGGTAGCGCAGCGACACCGCGGTCCCGCCCACCGCGCGCGCCCAGGCCGCCGCCAGGTGCTCCTGGGCCAGCTTCGTGGCCGCGTACACGTTCCGGGGGTCGGCCGGGGCGTCCTCGCCGACCAGGCCCGGCACGAGGTCGGAGCCGCACGCGGGGCAGCGCGGCTCGAAGCACCCCGCGGCCAGGTCCTCGGGACGGCGGGCCCCGGGCCGGACGAGCCCGTGGCGGGGACACGCGTAGCGGCCCTCCCCGTACACGACCATCGACCCGGCGAGGACCAGCCGGGTTACTCCCGCCCCGGCCATCTGCGCGAGCAGCACCGCCGTGCCGAGGTCGTTGCAGCCCACGTACGCGGGGGCGTCGGCGAAGTCCTTGCCGAGGCCGACCATGGCGGCCTGGTGGCACACCGCGTCGACGCCGCGCAGGGCGGCCCTGACCGCCGTGGCGTCCCTGACGTCGACCTGGAGGAACTCGGCGGCCGGCGGTTCGGGGGCCAGCGGGTGGGCGCCGGGCAGGAGGGAGTCCAGGACCACCGGCTCGTGCCGGGCCCCGGCGAGTGCGGTGACGATGTGCGAGCCGATGAACCCGGCTCCGCCTGTGACGAGTACGCGCATGACCGGCACGCTACGGACACCCCGTGCCGTACGGGTCCGGCCGCGCCGCGCCGTAAGACTTCCGTCATCCGGTACGGCTTCCGGCGGACCACCGCCGGGGCGTTGGATGACAGCGGAAGCCGTACCGATCGAAGGGGGAGCGCCGTGGAACGCCGCAGGAAGAGGGCGTGGTGGGCGGCCGCCGCCATCGCCGTGGTGGTCGTGACGGGCGGCCTGGTGTGGTTCGAGCCCTGGGCCCTGTGGGTGGACGCGACGGTGAGGGAGGCACTGCCGTCCGTGAGCGCGCCGGCGACGCCAGGGGCCGCGCCGCCGGCGGGCGCGAGCCCGTCCGCTCCGTCGGGCCGGCCGCCCGCCGGACCCGTCACGGTGGCCGAGGGAGCCTTCATCAGCCACGAGCACAGCACGACCGGCACCGTGAAGGTCGTCCGTCTTGCCGACGGCACGCACACGCTGCGGATCGAGGGGCTGGACACGAGCAACGGGCCCGACCTGCACGTCCTCCTCAGCGACGCACCCGTCAAGAGCGGCACGGGCGGCTGGCGCGTCTTCGACGACGGCGCGTACGTCGACCTCGCCCGGCTCAAGGGCAACAAGGGCGACCAGAACTACCCGCTGCCCGCGGACGTCGACTGGTCGGCGTACCCCAGCGTCAGCATCTGGTGCGACCGGTTCGACGTGTCGTTCGGGGCGGCGGCCCTCGTACGGGTCTGACGCGCCCGCCGCCGGGCGAGGGAGGCGGGCGCCGTACGCGGTTCCGGTGTCAGCCCGCTGCGGTGAGTTCGCCGCTGAGGGACTCGTGCAGGCGGGCGCTGGGGCCGTTGAGGCCCGTGATCTCGACGGTCTTGCCGCGCCGGGCGTAGCGGTGCTCGATCGCATCGAGCGCCGCGACCGAGGAGGCGTCCCAGATGTGGGCGGCGGAGAGGTCGATCACGATCCTGTCGGGGTCGCCGGCGTAGTCGAAGCGGCCGACGACTTCGTTGGAGGAAGCGAAGAACAGCTGGCCGGTGACGGCGTAGACGACCTGGCTGCCGTCGGGGTCGGTGACCGCGGTGACGTCGGCGAGCCGGGCGACGCGCCTGGCGAAGACGACCATCGCGGTGACCGACCCCGTGACCACGCCGACGGCGAGGTTGTGGGTGGCCACGACGCACGCCACGGTGACGGCCATGACGGTGATCTCGCCCGCGGGCATCCGCTTCAGCGTCCCGGGCGCGACGGAGTGCCAGTCGAAGGTCGCGAAGCAGACCATGACCATGACGGCGACCAGGGCGGCCATCGGGATGTCGGAGACGACCGGGCCGAAGACGATGCACAGCACCATCAGGAACGCGCCGGCGAGGAAGGTGGACAGGCGGGTCCGGGCGCCCGAGACCTTCACGTTGACCATGGTCTGGCCGATCATGGCGCAACCGCCCATGCCGCCGAGGAAGCCGGTGACGATGTTCGCGATGCCCTGTCCGACGGCCTCCCGGGTCTTCGACGAGCGGGTGTCGGTGATCTCGTCGACGAGCTGCGCCGTCATCAGGGACTCCATCAGCCCCACGAGTGCCATGGCGAAGGCGTACGGGGCGACGGTGGCCAGCGTGTCGAGCGTGAAGGGGACGTCGGGCAGTCCGGGAACGGGCAGCGAGGACGGCAGCTCACCCTTGTCGCCGACGGTCGGCACGGCGATACCCGCGGCCACGGTGATGACCGTGAGGATCACGATCGAGACCAGCGGAGCGGGGACCGCGGTGGTGATCCTCGGGAACAGGGCCATGAGCGCCAGACCGGCCGCGAAGAGGGGGTACACCGCCCACGGCACGTTCCACAACTGCGGGACCTGGGCCATGAAGACCAGGATCGCGAGGGAGTTGACGAAGCCGACCATCACCGAGCGCGGGATGAACCGCATCAGCCTGCCCACGCCCAGCGCGCCCAGCACGATCTGGAGCACCCCGGCCAGGATGACGGCGGCCACCAGGTACCCGAAGCCGTGCTCCCGGTTGAGCGGGGCGATGACCAGGGCCACAGCCCCGGTCGCGGCGGAGATCATCGCGGGCCGGCCACCGACGACGGCGATCGTGACGGCCATGGTGAAGGAGGCGAACAGGCCGATCGCCGGGTCCACCCCGGCGATGATCGAGAAGGAGATCGCCTCCGGGATCAGTGCCAGCGCGACCACCAGGCCGGCCAGTACCTCGGTGCGCAGCACCTTCGGTGACAGCCAGGACGGACGGAAGGAGCGCAGCCGGGCGGGTACGGAAACAGCGGAATCGGGCAAGGCGGGCAGACCTGTCGGGCGGGCACACCGCCGGCGGCAGGCGGGCGTACGGGGGAGGGGACGACCCTCCACGGTACCGGTGCCGGGCCCGGGCGGATCACGGCCCCCTGCGGGACAGCAGGTCGGCGGTCGAGCTCAGCGCCCGGGCGGGCACGGACCGGACCGGACCGGGGGGCCGCCGACCCGGACGCCTGGTGCAGCCGCCCGCCCGGTGACAGGGCTCGTGGCGCAGGCGCTCCGAAGCCTCCCGGCCGTCCGCGAGCCGCACGGCATCGCCGGTCACGGCCGTCACCTTCGTGCGGGGGCCCCTCAATTACGGTCACACCGAGCCTCGCCGGTCATGGTGGCTCATGCCGTTTGCCGGGCTTCGGGCACAAGACACCGCGTGAGGAACCGTTCTGACCGGGTGTGAGGCAGAGCGCACCGCGGCCCGAATCGCCCGGCCGGGGGATCTCGGATCCGGCCGCGGGCGATCTATGATCCCTGGTGCAGGCGCAGAGTAGTCAGATGGATGCACAGAGTGAAAAGGGTGGCGTGACGTGAGCATTCTGGACCTGAAGTTGGACCGGTCGTTCGATGTCTTCGACGCGGACCGCGACGGGCGGCTGGAGCGATCGGACGTTCTGGCGGTCTCGGACAAGCTCGCGGAATCACTGGGCGTGGCACCGGATTGCGTGGCCGGGCTCAGGGACTCCCTGGCCGATCTCTGGGACACCGTCTTCCACGCCATGGACCGGAACGGCGACGGGGCCGTCGACCGGGAGGAGCACCGCGCGGCGTTCCGGGCGCGGATCGTCACCGACCAGAACAGGATCTGGGACCGGATCAGGAACCTGAGCAACGCATGGACCGAGCTCGGTGACCGCGACGGCGACGGGATGCTGAGCCGTGACGAGTACACCTCCCTGCTGCACGGCATGTTCCGGCTGCCCCGCCAGACCTTCGACGAGGCGTTCAGCGTGCTCGATCGCGACGGCGACGGACAGCTCAGCCGCGAGGAGATCAGCACCGCGATGAAGGAGTACTACACGAGCCAGGACCACTCGGCGCGCGGCAACCAGTTCTTCGGACGACTCTGACGACGGCGCCCGGCGACGGCTCCGAAGGCCAGGCCGCCGCTGCCCGCGCCTCTGCCGCGGGTGCAGGCCGGCAGGGCCCGTGGGAACCGGTCGGCGAAGTCTTCGCCACCTCGCCAGCCACGCAATGATCACCGGCTCGTTGAGTGGAGGGGGCAGTTCACCGATCAACCCACCCAGGGAGGACCTTTCATGGCCGAGACCGCGCTGCCGGTGATCCTTCTCGCGGATCCCGATCCGCTCCGCCGACACGAGACAGCCGAGCTGGTACAGCGCTGGTACCGGGCGTACTTCCGCGTCGTGCAGGTCGGCGGCTTGCCCGAGGCGGAGCAGGCGCTGCGCTCCCTGGCCGGGTTGGGCGTGCCCGTCCCCGCCGTGGTCACGGACGAGGACCCCGGGCGGTACGCCGCACAGCACCCGGCCACGCGCTGGCTGTTGCTCGCCGAGGGCGGCTCCGCGCCGGCCGGCTCCTGCGTCACCGTCGTCGACCGCGCCCGGGAGGCGGACGGGAAGGACGGGAGCGGTACCGGCCTGGCCGAGCGTCTCCGGGCCGCCCTCGACGACTCCCTCTGCACCTGGAACGCCGAGCGCCGCGGTGACCTGCCCACGGCCGAGGTGTGCGGGTACCGCTTCTCGCCGGCCGCTTACGCGGTCCGTGACTTCCTCGGGCGCAGCGGCGTCATCTTCCGGTGGGTGCCCGAGGAGAGCAGGCGGGACGCGCCGGTGACCGTCAGGCTCGGCGACGGTACCGAACTGGTCGATCCCCCGCTCAGTGAACTGGCCGACCGGCTCGGCCTCATCCGGTCGGCCGAGCACGAGCGCTACGACGTCGCGGTCATCGGCGGCGGCCCCGGGGGACTGTCCACGGCCGTGTACGCCGCCGCAGAGGGCATGAGCGTGGTCGTCATCGAGGACGACGCGCCCGGCGGACAGGCCGGATCGACCTCCCGGATCGAGAACTACCTCGGCTTCCCCGTCGGACTCACCGGCGGCGATCTCGCACAGCGCGCGCTGCAGCAGGCCCGCCGGGCCCGCGTCGAATGGCAGCCGACCCGTGTGGCCACCCGGCTGGTTCCCCTGGACACGGGCGGGCACACGGTCGAATTCGTCAAGGCGGGCACGGACGAGACCGCCTCGGTCTCGGCGGCCGCCGTGGTGGTGGCCACGGGGGTGGAATGGAACCGCCTGGCGAGCCCGGGTGTCGACCGGCTGCTCAACTCCGGGGTGTACTACGGCGCCTGCCTGTCCGACGCGCCCTCGGCGGCCGGCGAGGACGTCTACATGGTGGGCGCGGGCAACTCCGCCGGGCAGGCCGCCCTCTACTTCGCCCGCTACGCCCGCTCCGTCACCCTGCTCGTCCGAGGCGCCGATCTCGGCGCGTCCATGTCGAACTACCTGGTCCAGCGCATCGAGAAGACGCCGGGCCTGCACGTTCTGCTCGGCACCGAGGTGGCCGAATGCCTGGGCGAGACGACGCTCACCGGGCTCCGGCTGCGCGACCGTTCCGGGGAGGAGCGCACCGTCTCCGCGCAGTGCCTGTACGTGCTGATCGGCGGCCGTCCGTCGACGGACTGGCTCGGCGGTGTCCTGGACCTCGACGCCCGCGGCTACGTACTGACCGGCAGCGGCAGCGGCAGCGGCACCGGGGCCGGCCCCGACGCCCTGCCGATGCAGACCAGCCTGCCGGGCGTCTTCGCCGTCGGCGACGTCCGCTCGGGCTCGGTCAAGCGGGTCGGCGCCGCGGTGGGCGAAGGCGCTGCCGTGGCACACTCCCTGGTGGAATACCGGCGACAGCATCCCGCACGGTTCCGGGACGCCGGCGCCGTCGCCGCGTTCTGAGAGTACGGCAGCCCACGGATTCCGCCTCCTACGCGCCCGGCTCCAGCCCCTCCGGATCCGGCCGGGTGCGGTCCTGCTCGAAGGTCCGCAGCAGGTCCGCCGCGACGCTCACCGCGATCGTGGCGGGTTCCTTGCCGCTGATCCCCGGCACTCCGATGGGGGTCTTGATCCGGGCGATGGCGGCCTCGTCGTGGCCGCCCTCGGTGGCCAGGCGCCGCCGGAAGCGGGCCCATTTCGCGTCCGAGCCGATCAGCCCGATCGATCCGAGACCCGCGGTGCGCAGAGCGGCGTCGCACAGTGCTGCGTCCTCGGCGTGATCGTGGGTCATGATCAGGACGTGGCTGCCGGGCGGCAGCTCCGCGAGCACCTCCTCCGGAAGCAGCGGTGCGTGGTGCACGTGGATCTGCGCCACCGCATCCGAGAGCACGCCGAGCCGTTCGTCGGCGAGCACGTCGGGACGGGTGTCGATCAGGTGCAGATCGAGGTGGTGGCGGGCCAGGATGCGCGCCAGCTCCAGCCCGACGTGCCCGACGCCGAAGATCGCCACCGCCTGGACCACCGGAAGCGGTTCGAGCAGTACGCCGACGGCTCCGCCGCAGCACTGCACGCCGTGTCGGCTGGTGACCTTGTCGTTGAGGGCGAACTCCATCAGCTCCGCATCCGCATCGGGCGCGCCGATCAGCTCGCGGGCCCGATCGATGGCGACGGCCTCGATGTTGCCGCCGCCGATCGAACCCCAGGTTTCGGACGTGCCCACCACGAGTTTGGCCCCGGCCCGGCGGGGCGCGTGGCCGCGCACGGTCGCGACGGTCACGAGCACGCCGGGCTCCCGGCGGGCTCGCAACCGCGCGACCGCGGACACCCAGGTCGTGTCAGGCATTGCTCAAAGCGCTCGCGTCGGTGGGGGCCTCGCCGCCGCTGTGCGCGTGTCCGCCCCGCTGCGCGCCGGCTTTGCGGGCTGCCTCGACCGCCCAGTACACCGCCTCCGGTGTCGCGGGGGAGGCGAGCTCCACGCTGACTCCGGCGGGGCCGAAGGCGGCGGCGGCCTGCCGCAGCGCTTCCCGTACCGAGAACGCCAGCATCAGCGGCGGCTCACCCACCGCCTTGGACCCGTAGACCGCGCCCTCCTCGGTGGCGTTCTCCAGCAGCCTGACGTGGAACTCCTCGGGCATCTCCGAAAAGCTCGGCAGCTTGTAGGTGCTCGCCGCCCGGGTCAGCAGCCGGCCGCGGTCCGGCCCGTCACCGGTGTCCCAGCGCAGGTCCTCCAGCGTCAGCCAGCCCGCGCCCTGTACGAAACCACCCTCGACCTGACCGATGTCGATCATCGGGGAGAGGCTGTCGCCGACATCGTGCACGATGTCCACCCGACGGATGCGGTACGCGCCGGTGAAGCCGTCCACCTCCACCTCGGTCGCGGCCGCGCCGTACGAGAAGTACTTGAACGGCGAGCCCTTGAACGCCTTAGCGTCCCAGTGCAGGCCCTCGGTCCGGTAGAAGCCGGCCGCCGACAACTGGACCCGCTGGAAGTACGCGGTGCGCACCAGGTCGTCCCAGGCCAGCTCCTCGCCGCTGCCGAGGGCGCGCGCGACGCCCCCGACGATGCGCACGTCCGAGGCGTTCGTACCCAGCTGGGTGCCGGCCACCTCCAGCAGCCGCCCGCGCAACTGCTCGCAGGCGTTCTTCACCGCCGCACCGTTGAGGTCCGCGCCGGAACTGGCGGCGGTGGCCGAGGTGTTGGGCACCTTGTCGGTGCGCGTCGGGGCCAGCCGCACTTTGTGCAGCGGGATGCCCAGCGTGGTCGCGGCCACCTGCAGCATCTTGGTGTGCAGGCCCTGGCCCATCTCGGTGCCGCCGTGGTTGATCAGGACCGAGCCGTCCTTGTAGATCAGCACCAGCGCGCCGCCCTGGTTGAAGGCGGTGAGGTTGAACGAGATCCCGAACTTGATGCCGGTGACCGCGAGCGCCCGCTTGGTGTCCGCGTGCGCGGCGTTGAAGGCCTCGATCTCGCGCTTGCGGTCGGCGATGCCGGCGTCGGCCTGGACCTGACGCCAGGTGGTGGAGATCCGTTCGGGATGGGTGACCGGCTGACCGTACGGCGTCGCATGGCCCTCCCGGTAGAAGTTGCGCTCCCGCAACTCCATGGGATCCAGGCCGAGCAGCGGTGCGCACCGGCCCATGATGTCCTCGATCACCAGCATGCCCTGCGGTCCGCCGAAGCCGCGGAAGGCGGTGTTGGAGACCTTGTTGGTCTTGGCGATGCGACCGGCGATGCGGGCGTTGGGAATCCAGTACGTGTTGTCGATGTGGCACAGCGCGCGGGCCACCACCGGCTCCGACAGGTCCAGGCTCCAGCCGCCGTCCGCCGTCAGCGTGGCGTCCAGGGCCTGGATGCGGTCCTCGGCGTCGAAGCCGATCTTCCATGTGGCGTGGAAGCCGTGCCGCTTGCCGGACATGGTCAGGTCCTGGGTGCGGTTGAGCCGTACCCGGACCGGGCGGCCGGTCAGCTTGGCACCGAGCGCGGCGACGGCGGCGAACCCGTGCGGCTGCATCTCCTTGCCGCCGAAGCCGCCGCCCATGCGCAGGCACTGCACGGTCACCTCGTGGCTGTGCAGGCCGAGCACGTGCGCGACGATCTCCTGGGTCTCCGAAGGATGCTGGGTGCTGCTCTGGACGAACACCTGCCCGTTCTCGTCGATCAGGGCCAGCGCCGCGTGCGTCTCCAGATAGAAGTGTTCCTGGTCGGAGAACTGGAACTCGCCGGTGAACACGTGGGCGGAGTCGTCGAAGCCGGCGTCGACGTCGCCGGTCAGCATCACGGGCCGGGCGCCGTGGAAACTCCCGGCCGCGATCGCGTCCTGGAGCGTGATCAGGGAGGGCCGTTCGTCGAGTTCCACCTCGACGGCGGCCGCTCCGAGCCGCGCCGACTCCAGTGTCTCGCCGAGCACCCAGGCGACCGCGTGGCCGTGGAACATGACCTCTTCGGGGAAGAGCGGCTCGTCGTGCTTCATCCCGGCGTCGTTGACGCCGGGTACGTCGGCGCCGGTCAGCACGCGCACCACGCCGGGCACGGCGAGCGCGGGCCCGGTGCGCAGCGCCGTGATCCGGCCGTGGGCCTTCATGACCTGGACCGGGTGGGCGTGCAGCACGTCCTTGGTACGGGAGACCAGGTCGTCGGTGTAGAGCGCGGTGCCCGTGACGTGCAGGTGGGCGCTCTCGTGCGGCATGGAAACGCCGACGACGGGCTGATCGGGGCGCTCGGACAACTGGCTCATGACGACACCGCCTCGGTGGTTCGTGCGTACAGCTTCAGCAGGCTCTGGCCGAGCATCGCGGAGCGGTACTCGGCGCTGGCGCGGTGGTCGTCCATCGGCGTGCCCTGGGCCCGCAGCACCAGGGCCGCGGCCTCGACGGTCTCCGCCGACCACGGCCTGCCCTCCAGGGCCGCCTCGGTGGCGAGGGCGCGGATCGGGGTGGCGGCCACGCCGCCCAGGCCGATGCGTGCCGTGCGGACGATGCCGTCCTCGATGTCGAGTGCGTAGGCGACCGCCACGCTGGAGATGTCGTCGAAGCGCCGCTTGGCGATCTTGTGGAAGGCCGTGACCGGTGACAGCGGCAGCGGGATGCGCACCGCGCGGATCAGTTCGCCGCGGCGGCGCACGCTCTGCCGGTAACCGGTGAAGTAGTCGGACAGGGGCACCTCGCGCTCCCCGTCGGTGTCGGCGAGCACCACCGATGCCTCCAGCGCCAGCAGCACCGGCGGGCTGTCGCCGATGGGGGAGCCGGTACCCAGATTGCCGCCGAGGGTGGCACTGTTGCGGATGAGCCGGGACGCGAACTGCGGGAACAGCTCTGCCAGCAGCGGGACGCCGCCGTCGAGGCGGCGTTCGATCTCGGTGAGCGTCAGTGCCGCCCCGATCTCGATGTGGTCGGATGCGACCCGCAGCGCCCGCAGTTCGGGCAGCCGGTCGACGGCCACGACACAATCCGCCCGGCGCGAGCGGATGTTCACCTCCACGCCCCAGTCGGTGCTTCCGGCGACCACCACCGCGTCGGGCCGCTCGCGCAGCAGCTCCAGCGCTTCGGACAGGGTGCCCGGCCGCAGGAACGCGCTGCCGTCGTGGGTGTATGCGGTGGCGACCGGTGCGGGCGGGGCCTGCTCGCGACGCTGCGCCAGGAGGTCGTCCTCGGTGGGCGTACCGACGGCGAACGCGGCGTCGCGGATCGGGCGGTAGCCGGTGCAGCGGCACAGGTTTCCGCTCAGCGCGTGCAGATCGAAGCCGTTCGGACCGTGCTCGGAGTCCGCGCTCCCGGCGCTCCCGGCTGGTTCCGCAGCCGGTTCGGCAGCCGAGTCCGCGTCTGCGTGCGAGTGCGCGCAGCGGTCGGGCCGGTAGTACTCGGCGGCCATGCTGCAGATGAATCCCGGTGTGCAGTAACCGCATTGGGAGCCGCCGCGGACCGCCATCTCCTCCTGCACCGGGTGCAACGTGGGCGGGGTGCCGGGCTCGCCGGCGGTGGCGAGCCCCTCGGAGGTGACGATCTCCTGACCGTCGAGCGCCGCCGCCGGGAGCAGGCAGGCGTTGACCGCCACCCAGTCGGTGGGCTTGTCCACCCCGGGACGGGCCACCAGGACCGAACAGGCTCCGCATTCACCCTCGGCGCAGCCCTCCTTGGTGCCGGTGAGGCCGCGCTCGCGCAGAAAGTCCAGCACCGTGGTGTGAGGTGCGGACGGTGAGAGCGGTACTTCTTTCCCGTTGACCGTGATCCGCGCCGCTACCACGGCAGATCCTCGTTTCGGTGCGCGGTCGATCTGATGGTCCTAGTCGCCATGTCGAGAGCTTTCTGTTTCGGGTGGCGCAGCGCGAGAACCCGGCACGTGATCCGGCACGCAAAGAGACGTGCCGCAGCCGGTGAAAGAGATCGGAAGATGCCGGGGCCGCAAACGGGCACACCGGGAAAGGGGGCTGTTCAGCAGCCGTGTGCTACACGGCCCGGAGCCCAGGCGGTCTCGTGAGCGAGGCGACGCACGTCGGAGATGATCGACATCCGACTTCGCCTCCTTTCATGAACTCACGAACCGGTGCGGCCGAAGCTACGACGCCGCAGGTCCATCGGTCAAGCCGACGTGCGGACCGTGCGCCGTGCCCGGCGCAGCCGCCCGCGGCCGGCTCCGCGGCCCGCCGGGGCCGGCGCCGCACTGTCGGAGTCGAACATTCGGCTGGAGCCACATCAAGCCGGAAGCCGAGACCGGACTACGGCGAGGCGGCCCCGGGGCGACGGATCCGGACACGCCGCGCATGCGACCGGGCCGGCGGCCGCCCGGTCCGGACGCACCCGCCCATGCATGTCCCGACCGTGTCGCCCGACTACGCCGAAGCCTCGGCCCCTGCGCTGGGGGCGAACCCGCTCCCGTGCTCGGCGAACACCCTGATCGCGGCGCCCAGGAACTCCACCATCCCGGGGTGGTAGGAATCGTGGAACGCCCTCATGGCCTCGTCCTCGGCGTAGAAGAGCGACATGCCGACGTAAGCCTCCCTGGAGGGGGTGTAGAACCGGCTGACGATGTCGAAGTGCCTGCGCACGAGCTCCTGGATCTGCTGGTCTCCGGGCAGGGAGCCGCCGTCCAGGAAAGCCGTGATCTCCCGGTACAGGACGTCCCAGTCCTGGTGGACCCGCTCCCTGTCCACATGTTCCCAGTCGTTGGTCCCGGCAAGGCTCTTCGCCTGCTCCTCGGCCAACGACCGGCGGCACTCGTCCTCGTAACTGTTCCCCACGGCCCCGGTTCCCCTCGTTTCGTCACCTCTCCGGTGGATCCCCAAGAGGCCGCCGACATGTCGACGTCGACCGGCCGCCGATGATCAACTGCCGGTCCAGGCCGAACGGTGACACACAGCCACCGGGTCGGCAAACCATTTCCCGGACCCTCCGGCGCTCCGTCCCGGTCAGCCGGGCGGCGGAAAGGCGCAGCTCGAACGGCGCGCCGACCCAGACGGGGTACACGGCTGCGCCCGGGCCCCGCGCGGAACCGGGCTCCGGCCGGCCAGGATGACCAGGCCCTCGACCCCGCCGAGATCGGCCGTCCCCATCCGTGGGACGGACGTGTCGCACGGCGCCGACCCTGGGAACGACCAGGCACCTGCGCGCCGCACACCGCGATCGGACACGGAAACTGGCCGGACGGCGATGTCGAGAATCCGCGGCCTGCTCCGTCCCCGTGGTGAAAGCGGCCACAATGGCTCGCACCAGCCCGAGGAGAGACACCATGGCCAAGTACCTGCTGCTCAAGCACTACCGCGGCGCCCCGGCCCCGGTCAACGACGTGCCCATGGACCAGTGGACGCCGGAGGAGATCTCGGCGCACATCCAGTACATGAACGACTTCGCGGCCCGGCTGGAGAAGACCGGCGAGTTCGTCGACGGTCAGGCGCTCGCCCCCGAAGGCGCGTGGGTCCGGTACGACGGCGAGGGGCGCCCGCCGGTCACCGACGGCCCGTTCGCCGAGACGAAGGACCTCATCGCCGGCTGGATGGTCATCGACGTCGACAGCTACGAGCGCGCCGTCGAGCTGGCCGGGGAACTGTCCGCTGCCCCCGGCGCGGGCGGGAAGCCGATCCACGAGTGGCTGGAGGTGCGTCCGTTCCTGTCCGCACCGCCCACCGTTCCGGAGTGCCTCGTCCATGGATGAGGCGCTGCTCCGCAGCCTCACACCGAGCGTGCTCGGGATCCTCGTCCGCCGCGGAGCCGATTTCGCGGCGGCCGAGGACGCCGTACAGGACGCGCTGGTCGAGGCGGTCCGCGTCTGGCCGGCCGACCCTCCGCGGGATGCGAAGGGCTGGCTGGTCACCGTGGCCTGGCGCAAGTTCCTCGACGCGACCCGGGCGGACGCCGCCCGCCGCCGGCGTGAGGACCGCGTCGAGGAGGAGCCGGAGCCCGGCCCCGCGCCCGCCGTGGACGACACGCTCCAGCTCTACTTCCTGTGCGCCCACCCGTCACTGACGCCGTCGTCCGCGGTCGCCCTCACCCTGCGCGCGGTCGGCGGGCTGACCACCCGCCAGATCGCCCGGGCCTACCTGGTGCCCGAGGCGACCATGGCCCAGCGGATCAGCCGGGCCAAGCGCACCGTCTCCGCCGTGCGCTTCGACCAGCCCGGCGACGTCGCCACCGTGCTGCGCGTCCTCTACCTGGTCTTCAACGAGGGCTACTCCGGCGACGTCGACCTCGCCGCCGAGGCCATCCGGCTCACCCGGCGGCTCGCCGCCTCGATCGACCACCCCGAGGTGGCGGGGCTGCTCGCCCTCATGCTGCTCCACCACGCCCGGCGCGCCACCCGCACCGCGTCCGACGGCAGCCTGGTGCCGCTCGCCGAACAGGACCGCGACCGGTGGGACACCGCGGCGATCACCGAGGGCGTCGCGATCCTCCAGGCGGCCCTCGCCCGTGACCGGCTGGGGGAGTTCCAGGTCCAGGCCGCCATCGCGGCGCTCCACGCCGACGCGCGCACCGCCGAGGAGACCGACTGGGTGCAGATCGTCGAGTGGTACGACGAGCTCGTGCGCCTGACCGACAGCCCGGTCGTCCGGCTCAACCGCGCGGTGGCCGTCGGCGAGGCCGACGGACCGGGCGCCGGGCTGGCGGCGCTCGCCGCGCTGGACGACCGCCTGCCCCGTCACGCCGCGGCGGCCGCGTACCTCCACGAGCGCGCCGGCGACCTGGAGACGGCGGCGCGGCTCTACGCGGAGGCGGCCCACAAGGCACCCAACCTCGCCGAGCGCGACCACCTGACACGCCAGGCCGCCCGGCTCAACGCCCGCCGCGGCCGCTGACGGGGGCGGCCCTCCGCGAAGGGCCTCACCTCCGCGGTCCGCGGACGGTGAGCGGATCGGAGCACCCCGGCAACCCTCCTGGTGACGCCCGGAAACGCCGCGGGGCGAAGGTCGGGCCATGCCTCCCGCGACCGTCACCGCCCCGTCCGCCCCTGCACCCGCCCCCGCATGCACACCGGACGCGCCGGTACGGCACCCCACGGTGTCCTGGGCACGCGCCCGGATGCTGGCGCACCGTGCGCCGGGGCCGGCGGCCCCCGTCGCGGTGGCCCTGGCCGACGCCGCGGGGCTCACGCTGGCGCGGGAGTTGCGCGCCCTGCAGCCGATCCCGTCGTTCGACACGGCCGCCATGGACGGCTACGCGGTGGCGGGCCCCGGTCCCTGGCGCGTCCGCGGGGCCGTCCGGGCGGGTGCGGCCTGGACGGGTGTGCTGGGCCCGGGGGAATGCGTGGAGATCTCCACCGGAGCCCCGGTCCCGGCCGGGGCGTGCGCCGTGCTGCCGCTGGAATCGGCGACGGCTGGTGGCGGTGACCGGGTTTCGGGCCCGGCGCTGCCGCCCGGTCGGCACATCCGGCGGACGGGCGAGGACTCGCCGGCCGGTGGGTGTCTCGCGCCGGCGGGCACCAGCATCGGCCCGGCGCTGGTCGGGCTCGCCGCTTCCTGCGGCCACGACACGCTGGAGGTACGGCCGCGGCCCCGGGTCGGCGTGCTGATCACGGGGGACGAGCTGGACCACGCGGGCCGACCGGGGCCGGGGCGGGTCCGCGACGCCCTCGGGCCGCTCCTGCCGGCCCTGGTCGCTGCCCTGGGCGGCGAGACCTGCGGGGTCCGGCACGTTCCCGACCGGCCGGCGGGGCTGCTGGCAGAGGCCGTCCAGGCACAGCGGGACGTCGACGTCGTGGTGGTCACGGGGTCCACCTCCGTCGGCGCCACGGACCAGCTGCGCCGTCTGCTGGACGACTCCGGCGCCCGCATGGTCGTCGACACGGTCGCCTGCCGCCCCGGACACCCCATGCTGCTCGCGGAACTCGACCCGGGCCGCTGGGTGGTGGGGCTGCCCGGGAACCCGTACGCCGCCCTGGTCGCCGCCCACACACTGCTCGGCCCGCTGATCGCCGGCCTGTCCGGGCGCACCCTCGGTGCCCTTCCGCAGGTACCCGTCACCGGCCAGGTGCGGCCCGCGCCCGGAGTGACCCGGCTGGTGCCCGCCACCTGGGCCGGGCCAGGAGTGAGGATCACCGAAGGGCACGGCGCGGCGTTCCTCCGGGGGGCCGCCGTGGCCGACGCGCTCGCCGCGATCCCGCCGGACTGGACTGACGGCGACCCGGTGCCGCTGCTCCTGACCCCCAGCTGACGGGCCCGGTCACACCAGCCCGAGCACTCCCGAAGCGGTCGCGCGTACGATCACCGGCGACCTGCGCGTACGGTCGCAGGCGGCCCGCGGTGTCAGGCGGCCGAGTCCCAGGCCGTCGTCAGACCCTCAAGCCAGGCGGGCGGCAGCTCGGCGGCGTCCCACTCCTCGCGCAGCGCCGACGGCTCCGTGACGAGGCGTTCCAGTACGGCGATGCCGGTGGGGGAGTGCAGGAGGGAGTAGCGGCCGTGGATCGCGATGGCGCTGCCGGGCCCGTACTCCGCGTACAGCCGCTCCAGCCGTGCCCGGTGGGCCGAGGCGAACCGCGTCAGCCGGCCCGCGTACCCGGTGCGTTCCCGGGTGCTCATCGTGCCGAGGACGGCGGTGAGCACCTGCTCGGATACCTCCGGATCCAGGTCGGAGACCTCGGCGAACGAGGGGTAGAGGGTCCCCACGGCCACCTTCGCCCGCTCCAGCTCCATCCTGCCCACCGGACGTCGGGCCTCCGGGGAGCCCTCCGACGGATCGGCGCCGACCACGTCCCGCAGGGCCCGCTCGGCGAGGCCGGCGAGTTCGTCGGTGACGGCGTGCGCGCCGTCGAGCCAGCCGGACGTGTAAGGCTCGCCCTTCTCCGTCGGGGCGTTTTCCCCGCTCGCGCGGAGCTCCGTGTGCGCGACGGCGAGCGTGCCGGCCTGGACGAGTCCGATCAGCTCCTCCGCGTGGTGCGGGTGGACCCCCGCCCGGCCCAGGAGGTGGACGAGTGTCGCCTTCGCGTTCTGGACGCTGACCGCGTCCAGCTGCCGTAGCCCTTCCCCGGCGGGGTTCATGGGGTCCTCCTCGATCATTGGGGCGCCGGAGCGAGCCTACGCAGGAGGGCCCGTGCGTTCAGCCCTTCGCGGGCGATTCCCGGCTCGCGCCCGGCCGGCCCGTGACCGGCGCGGTGCGGCGCGCCGGGGCCGGGGGTGAGCCTACGGTGGCGCCCATGACCGATCCCGAGGAGAACAAGGCCACCGTCAAGGCCTTCTACGACCTGATGTTCAACCGCTGCCGCCCGGCCGAGGCGATCGAGGCGTACGCCGGGGAGACCTACATCCAGCACAACCCGCACGTCGGCGACGGCAAGCAGGCGTTCATCGACTACTTCGAGCGCATGGCCGCCGAACACCCCGGCAAGCGCGTCGAGTTCAAGCGCGTCTTCGCCGAGGGCGACCACGTGGTCCTGCACTGCCACCAGATCTGGCCCGAGGAGGAGTACGCAGGCATCGACATCTTCCGCCTCGACGGCGACGGAAAGATCGTCGAGCACTGGGACGTCCTCCAGGCCATCCCGCCCACCTCGGAGAACGACAACACCATGTTCTGACCCGGGCGGCGGGACCCCTCAGGGCCTGGGGTGGTGGGAGGCCACGCGGAACAGACGGGGCCGGACGTCGGTGGCGATCACGGCCGCCTGGTCCATGTGCACCCGGGCCTCCGGATCGGCCAGCATGGCGCGGTAGTGGTCCTCGCTCTCCCATTGCGCGTAGTTGACGACGCTCTCCCCGTCCTGGCTGGCGTGGAAGTTGGCGCAGATGAAGCCGGGCCGGTGCTTCATGGTCGTCTCGGTCGCGTGCGCGAGCAGGTCGATGAGCTCCTGCTGCCGCTCGGCGGGGACCGTGAAGACGTTGATGAGCGTGGCGACGGGGCGGCTGCTGTCGATGCTTGCGGTGACGGTCATGAGGTCGTTGCCTGCCTTGGCTGAGGGGATGGTGGCACTGCCGTGCGGCGGACGCGGAGAACGGCCCGGTCCGGGGCCCGCGCTTATTGCACATATATTGCAGTTGCGGCTAACAGGTAGAAGGAGGCGCGCTGTGGGCGGACCGGTGGTGCTGGGGATCGAGTCCTCGTGCGACGAGACCGGGGTGGGAATCGTGCGGGACGGCAAGCTGCTCGCGCACGTCGTGGCGAGCAGCATGGACGAGCACGCGCGCTTCGGCGGGGTCGTGCCCGAGATCGCCGCCCGCGCGCACCTCCAGTCCTTCGGCCCGGTGGTCCGGCAGGCCCTGGACCGGGCCGGGCTGCGGCCGAGCCGGATCGACGCGGTCGCCGTCACCACCGGACCCGGCCTCTCGGGCGCCCTCCAGGTGGGTCTGGCCGGCGCCAAGTCCCTCGCCTACGCGGCCGGCGTGCCGCTGTACGGCGTCCACCACCTGGCCGGGCACGTCGCCGCCGACACCCTCGAACACGGCCCGCTGCCCGCACCCTGTGTGGTGCTGATCGTCTCCGGCGGCCACACCTCCCTGCTCCTCGTACGGGACCTCGTACGCGAGCCGATCCTGCACCTGGGCGACACCCTGGACGACGCGGCGGGGGAGTGCTTCGACAAGGTGGCCCGGATCCTGGGCCTGCCCTACCCGGGGGGACCCGCCATCGACAGGGCGGCGCGGGAGGGCGACCCGCGGGCGGTGGTCTTCCCGCGCCCGCTCACCCGCCCGGGCGATGACCCGTACGCCTTCTCCTTCTCCGGCCTCAAGACGGCGGCGGCCCGCTGGGCCGAAGGCCACCGGCTGCGCGGGGAGCGGCTCCCCGTGGCGGACGGGGCGGCCGCGCTGCAGGAGGCCGTGGCGGACGTGCTGACCCGCAAGGCGCTCGCGGCGTGCCGCGCGTACGACGTGAAGACGCTGATCGTGGTCGGGGGCGTGGCGGCCAACTCGCGGGTCCGCGCCCTGGCGGAGAGGCGCTGCGCCTCCGCCGGCATCGAACTGCGCGTCCCGCCCCTGACCCTGTGCACCGACAACGGCGCGATGATCGCCGCCGTCGGCGACCTGCTGGTCCGCTCCGGCGCAGAACCGGCCCCGCTCGACGTGTCCGTCGACCCCTCGGCCCCGCTGGAGTACGCGGCCCTGACCCCTCTCGCCCGCCCGGCCGTCCGGGCCGCCTGAACCGCTCCCGGATGCGAGCCCGGCCGGGCACCGGGGGTGCTGCCGTCCGGGGGTGCCCGGAGGCCGTCCGGATGCGGCAGCGGCGCGGGGAGGGGCATCCTGGCTGTGTGACCGGGAGAGAGGCGTGACCCGGGCGCCGGACCACGGCGGAGGCGTTCCGTACGAGCCGGCCGTCCGCCGTGCCCGTGCCGAGGCGGGCGCGCGGCGCCGCCCCCGGCCGGGCTCCTGCCGCGCGCGCTCCGGCGCCGGTCCCGAGCGGTCCCCGGACACGGCGCCCTCCGTCTGCCGTGCCTCCAGCGGTGGCGGGCGGCTCGGAGCGCCGTCGGCTCCAGGAGTGCGGCGCGAAGCGCCCGCGCGTCGTACGGGCAACCGCCGGCGGGCGTCGCCCGGCCCCCGGTCGCACGCCGGCCTGCGCAGTGGGGGGAGGCCTCATGAGCGAGATCCCCGGCTTCGATGAACTGCAGGGCCCGCTCGACGTGTCCCGGGCGGCCATGGCGGTGCTCGACGGCGAGGGCCGGGTGGTGGGCTGGAGCCCGGCGGCCTCGCTGCTGCTGGGCTACCCGGCGTCGGAGGTGCTCGGCCGGGAATTCGCCGGGCTCGTGACCGACGCCGCGGCGCCCGAACTCCTGCCCGGCCTGCGGCGCGTGCTGCGGCTGCGCCACCGCGACGGGCACGGGGCGCCGGCCGCGGTGGCGGTCCTCGCCCTCTCACCCGGCGCCGGGGAGCCCGCAGGCGCAGGGCCGCGGCCCGCCCGGCTGCTCGCCATGGCGGACGCCGGCGAGACCGGGCAGTGGAACGCCCTGCAGTCGATGCTGCGCGGGCTGGCCACCCAGTCGCCGGTCGGCCTGGCCATCTACGACACCCGGCTGCGCGTGGTGTGGACGAACGCAGCCCTCTACAAGGAGATGGGGCCCGCCGAGTACGCGGGAGTCGGCCCGGACGACATGGTCACGCACGGGGTGGTCGTCTCCCCCGGCATGCCCGGCACGCTGGAGGAGGTCATGAGCCGGGTGCTCGCCACCGGCGAGCCCGTGATCGAACTGCACTACCGGGGCCGTCCGCCCTCCGCCCCCGGCCGCGACCACGTCTGGTCGTGCTCGTACTACCGGCTGGAGGACCCGGCCGGAACACCGCTGGGCGTGTGCGAGGAGACGGTCGACATCACCGCGCGCTACCTCGCCCAGCAGCGCCTTGAGCTGCTGGTCCGGGCAGCCCGGAGCGTGGGCACCACGCTCGACATGCACCGCACGGCCCGGGAGTTCGCCGCCGTGACGACCCCGGCGTTCGCCGACGCGGTCACCGTGGACCTGCTGGAGACGGTGCTCCACGCCGACCGGCCGCGCAGCGTCGCCGTCCCCGACACGCGGATGGTCCGGGTATGGCCCCCCGGGGAGCGTCCCGGCCAACACCCCGGCGCCGGCCGCCCCTTCGCCGAAGCCCGGCCCCCGGCCCCGTCCCCCGCTCCCGGGCGCCGGGTCCACGAGCCGGACCTGCTGACCGTACCGCTCCGCAGTGAAGGGACCGACCTGGGCATTGTCTGCTTCACCTGGGAGCACCGCACCAACCCCTTCGACGAGGGCGAACTGGCCGTCGCCGACGAACTCGTGGCGCGGCTCGCGGTGTGCGTCGACAACGCCCGCCGCTACGCCCGCGAGCACGCCGCCGCCCTCCTGCTGCAGCGCAGCCTGCTGCCCAGGCTGCTGCCCCAACTGTCCGCCGTGGAGCTCGCGTACCGCTACCTCCCCGCGGACAGCCGGGCCGGGGTGGGCGGCGACTGGTTCGACGTCATCGCCCTGTCGGGCACCCGGGTGGGGCTCGTCGTCGGGGACGTGGTCGGCCACGGCCTGGGCGCCGCCGCCACCATGGGCCGTCTGCGGACCAGCGTGCGCGTGCTGGCCCGGATGGACCTCGCCCCCGACGAGGTCCTCGCCCGGCTCGACGACCTGGTCACCCAGGGCGCCGACGAGCGGGCCGCGGCGCGCATCGAGGGCGAGGAGCTGCCGGAGGACGAGGCCCTCGGCGTGACCTGCCTCTACGCCGCGTACGACCCGGTGGCCGGAACGTGCACGATGGCGCGGGCCGGGCATCTGCTGCCCGCGATCGTGGACCCGGACGACGGCACGGTGACCTTCCCCGAACTGCCGCCGGGACCGCCGCTGGGGCTGGGTGGCCTGCCCTTCGAGTCCGCGGAGGTGACCCTTCCCCCGGGGAGCCTGCTCGCCCTCTTCACCGACGGCCTCGTGCAGGGCCGCGACCGCGACCTCGATGAGCAGATCGAACTGCTGAGCGCCGTCCTGAGCCGGTCGGGCCGGCCCCTGGACGACCTGTGCGACGAAGCCGTCGGGGCGCTGCTGCCGCGCCCGGCCGAAGACGACGCCGCCCTGCTGCTGGTCCGCACCCGGATCCTCGGCCGGCAGCAGGTGGCGGTGTGGGAGCTGGAGGCCGACCCCCAGGCCGTCGGCCGGGCACGGGCCGCGGCCTCCGCCCAGCTCCGGGCCTGGGGGCTCGACGACCTGGTGTTCACCACGGAGCTCGTGGTGAGCGAACTGGTCACCAACGCCATCCGCTACGCCGCGGACGGCCCCGTCCAACTGCGTCTGATCCGCGATCAGACGCTGATCTGCGAGGTCTCCGACAGCGGCCACACCTCACCGCACCTGCGGCACGCGGCCAACGACGACGAGGGCGGCCGGGGCCTGTTCATCGTGGCGCAGACGACCCAGCAGTGGGGCACCCGGTACACGTCCACCGGAAAGATCATCTGGGCCGAGCAGGCCATGCCGTCGGTGAAGCGGCCGACGACTGAGGGCCTCCCGGCCCGGCCGGATTCAGGGGATGGTGATCGATTGCTATAGCGTGCGCACGTCAAAGAGACGTTCACGCATGCCTCATGGGGGACTCCCGTATGACCTATCCGCCGCAGCCCGGCCCCGCCGCCCCGTACGGCCAGCCCGGCCCGTACGGCCAGCAGCCGCCGCAGGGGTACCCGCCCCAGCCGGGTTACCCGCAGCAGCAGGCCCAGCCCCCGTACGGCGCCGCGCCGCAGCAGATGTACCCGCCCCAGCAGCAGTGGGCGGCCCCGCCTCCGCCGGCGCCGTCCCGGAGCGGGGGCATCGGCTTCCTGAAGATCCTGAAGATCATCGGTGTCGTCATCGCCCTGATCGTCGTCGCCGTCGGCTACTTCCTGAGCCGGGACGACGCCGACCAGGCGAAGGTCGGCGACTGCATGAAGAACAACGGGTCCATGGCCAGCCCTGACCTGCAGGTGGTGAAGTGCGGCAGCACCGGGGCCACGTACAAGGTGGTCGAGGTGATACCGGGCACGCTGGACTCCGCCCGGTGCGAGGGCAAGGCGGACATCGGCTACCACGAGCAGACCAGCGGGTCCCGGCGCCGGTCGGGCAAGCAGTTCGTGCTCTGCCTCAACGAGATCAAGAAGTAGGCGAACGGGGCCGGCGGGGGCGAAGCCGCCGCAGCCCGGCCCCGCCCCGCCGCGCGGACCCGGTGTTGTTCCACCGCCCTGGTGACGGCCGCATGGGTCGACGTCGCCGGCCGGTTCGCGTGGCGGGTGTCCTCGCGCCGGCGGGCTCGCAGGGCTACGAGTTCAGGCTTCCACGAGCCCGACCAGCCAGTCCACGGCCGCGCGGACCAGGCCCGCCAGCGCGGCTCCGGCGACGGTGGCGGAGAGCCGGCCGTCACGGCGACGGCGACGGCGAGGGCAACGGTGGTGACGGGTACGGGACATGGCGGACCTCCTGGGTTCGTGCGGCCTGGTGCGCCGCTGTGCCGGGCACCCCAGAACACCCCGTGGCGGGGGGACTTGGGCCAAGCCCAGGAAATTGGCGGAAGTTGGCGCGTACCGTCGTTGCGGAAGCAGCACGAGGGGATGCGTATGGCCGGCGAGGACGAGGCGGGGCGGCAGGCGGCGCGCGAGCGGGGCGCGGAGGTGCTGCGGGATCTGCTGGCGCGGGCCGGGAACCCGGCCCCGGCGGAGCTCGCCCGTCGCTCGCAACTGGCGGGGCAGCCGATCTCCGATCAGAGCATCAGCAACCTGCTCGCAGCCAGGACCGCGGCCCGGACCCGCACGGTGGAGGGGTACATCGCGGCCTGCCTGCACCGCCAGGGCGACAACCCGAAGCTGGCCGGTGAGCGCGGGTCGGCCGGTTACTGGAGGGACCGGTTCGAGGACGCCTCGGGCCGCCGCGTCGATCCGGAGGCCGGGTTGGTGCGCATCGGCAGGCCCCCCACGGCCGCGGACGCGTTCGTGGAGCGCCCCGAGCTCGCCCCCGTGGCCGAGGCGGTCGAGGCCGGCCAGTCGGTGGTCCTCACCCACCGGCGCGGCGACCCCGTACGGGAACGGGTGCTGTCGGGGCTGGGCGGGGTCGGCAAGACCCAACTCGCCGCCCAGTACGCACGTCAGGTCTGGCAGGACCACAGCCTGGAGCTGATCATCTGGGTGTCCGCGCGCGACCCGTACCAGGTCGTCAGCAGCTACGCCCAGGCCGCGGCCCGGCTGCTGGGCGCCGATGCCACCGAGCCGGAACAGGCCGCCGCCCGGCTGATGGAGTGGCTGTCGGTCACCTCGCGGCCGTGGCTGATCGTGCTCGACGACGTCCAGCTGCCGACCGAGGTGCAGCCGTGGTGGCCCGAACCGACCGAGGCCGGCCAGGTGATCGTGACCACCCGCTACCGCGGCGAAGGCCTGTGGCGCGAGGGGCGGCGGGTCGTCGAGGTCGGCATCTACAGCGCGCGGGAGGCGCAGGAGTTCCTGCTGCACAAACTGGCCCGTCACCCCCGCCTGTGGTCCGGCGACGTCCCGGGCGCCACACCGGAGCAGCAGGTGGCCGCGCTGGCCGAGGACCTGGGGCGGCTGCCGCTGGCGTTGTCGCACGCGGCCGCCTATCTGATCCAGGAGGGGAAGACGGTCGAGGCCTACCGCGCGGAGTTCGCCGAGTACCGCACCCGCCTGGAGGACCTGTTCCCCCGGCCGGCCGAGTTCCCCGACCCCTACCAGGACCCCGTGGAGACCACGTGGGCGATCTCGCTGGACCTGGCCTCCCGGCTCGTGCCCGGTGGGGTGGTGCCCGCGGTGATGCTGCTGGTCTCGTTGCTCGACCCGGCCGGGATCCCGCGCGACCTGATCACCGCGGACACCACCGCCCACCACCTCGCGGAACTCATCGGCCGGGCCGTTCCGGCGCAGGAGGTGGGCAAGGCCTTACGGGTGCTCCACCGGCTGAACCTGCTCACCGACGACGAGGACGACCGGTGGCGCGAGGTGAAGGTACACGCCCTCGTCCAGCGCGCCACCAGGGAGGCGGCGCGGCGGGACCCGGCGGGGGCCGAGACCTGGCGCGGCCGGGTACGGGCCGTCGCCGACGCCGTCGTGACCCGGGCGAACGAGCGGTTCGAGGCCGGCCTGCAGGAGTCGCTGCGGCTCAACGCCCGCGCCCTGGCCGGTCACGGAGGCGCGGCGCTGTGGGACCCGGACGGGCACACCCTGCTGTACGGCATGGGGGAGAGCCTCGGCCGCCACGGGGACGTCCGCGCGGCGGCCGCCCACTTCAAGGAGCTGGCCGTCACGGCCGCGGACCATCTGGGCGCCGACCACCCGGACACCCTGCTCGCCCGCGCACACCACGCGACCTGGCTCGCCGCGTCGGGGCATCCGTCGCTCGCGGCGCAGGAACGGCAACGGGTGATCGCCGACCGCATCCGCGCCGGTGGTGAGGACGACCCCCAGCACCTCAACGACGTGGCCAACCTCGCCACCCACCTCGGCGAGGCCGGCGATGCGGCGGCGGCCGTGCGCGCCTTCGAGGACGTCGTCGAGCGCCGCACCCGGATCCACGGACCCGACCACCCCGAGACCCTGGTCTCCCGGGCGAACCTCGCGCGGTGGCGCGGGGAGGCCGGGGACATCCCCGCTGCGATCAGCGCGCTGACCGAGCTGGTCCCCCTGTGCGAGCAGGCCTTCGGTGTGAACACCGCCGAGACGCTCAACGCCCGCAGCAACCTCGCCAGTTGGCGTGGCGAGCTGAATCCGGCAGCGGGCCTCGCCGAGCTCCGGCGGCTGCTGCCCGCCAAGGTCCGGGTGTACGGCGCCGCAGACCCCCGGACCCTGGCCACCCGGCGCAACATCGCCACCCTGCTGGGCCAGAGCGGGCACATCGCCCACGCGGTCGCGGAGTTCACCGTACTGATCGCCGACTACGAACGGTTCCTCGACGCCGATCATCCGGGAGCCCTGTCCGCGCGCAGGGACCTCGTCGAGTGGCTGATCTCCGCCCGCGACCTTCCCCGCGCGCTGCCGCTCCTGCGGGAGCTGCTCGTGGACCAGACCCGGGTGCTGGGTGCCGGCCACCCGGACACGGCCGGCACCCGCGATTTCCTGGAGACGATCGAGCGCATGCTGCGCCGCTACCGGCGCTGACACCCGGCCGTCAGGGAGCCGCCGGAGCCGTGCGCCGGGCCAGTGCGTCGGAGGTCCTGACCGTGACGTAGAGCGAGGCGGCCAGGGTGAGGACGAGGAGGGCCCCCACGGCGAAGGTGCTGCCGCTGGAGACGGCCTGCGGGCTGCCCGCCTCGGAGCGGGCGGAGCCGCCGAGGAAGGGCACGACCGCCAGGACGGCGACGCCGAGGGCGACCTCGGCCCAGACGACCTTGGGGAAGTGTCCCAGCGTCAGCTGCACCAGCGAGGACGCGGCGTCTTCGCGCCGGGCCCGGGCGATACGGGGCATCAACCAGAACTGGTTGATGCCGCCGGCGGTCACCATGCCGAGCACCAGCAGGATCTTGACGAGCAGGAACAGGCCGTACGTGGTCGTCCACAGCTGGCTGACGGAGCCGACGTGCTTCCAGCTCATCCACAGGCCCGACGTGAGCACCGCGCCCACGCACACCAGGGCGACGAAGGCGAACCGGCGCCAGACGTCGGCCCACAGCGCGCCCGCGTCCTCGCTCAGCCGGCCACGCGCCCCGGTGAGGGCGGCGAGGAGCGCCAGGCCGCCCACCCAGACGACGCCGCTGATGATGTGGGTCTGGCCGAAGACGAGGTCCAGCCACTTGTCCGCGTTCTTCGGCTTGGTGGCCGGCACCGCCGCCACCAGCGTCACCGCGAGCGTCAGGGGCAGCGCGGTCAGCGCCACGGTGTCGGTGTGGCGGCGCGCCTGCGGAAGGAACAGGGCGATCAGGGCGGCGGACGCGAGGACCAGGACCGCGTTCTGCACCAGGTAGATCGTGCCCTGCGCGATCCACGCCCCCTTGGCCGCCGGCGCGAACAGGAAGTCCGCCATCCGGTCCGGTGCGAGGGCCTCGCCGAACGGCATGCCCTTGCCCGCCCGGGCCACCCGGCCGGCGAGCTGGAAGTAGCCCGCGATAACGAGGACGACCCCTGCCCAGGCCAGGTAGCGTGCCGCTCTTCGTCTCATGGCGTCGGCGTCATCGCCGCGGGTCTCCGGCGCGCGCAGTGCCGGGCGGACGGACGCCGCGTAGGTCACGGTGGCGCCGATCGCCCCGGACAGGCCGAGGAAATACCCGGACTTGGTGAGAATGCGCCAGAGCGGGGGCACGGCGTAGTCGGCCGAGGCGGCCAGGTACAGGGAGTTCATAAGGGAAGGCTAACCTAAAATAAGGTTAACCTAAATAAGCGGTCCGTAGCTACGGTCGTCCCGTGAACCGTACTGACCGCCTCTACGCGTTGGTGGAAGAACTGCGCGCCGCATCTCCCCGGCCGAGGAGCGCCCGCTGGCTGGCCGGGCGCTTCGACGTCAGCACCCGGACCATCGAACGCGACCTCAGCGCCCTCCAGCAGGCCGGCGTCCCCCTCTACGCCGAACCGGGCCGCAGCGGCGGTTACGTCCTGGACAAGCAGCACACCCTGCCGCCCCTGGCCATCACACCGGCCGAGGCCACGGCGCTGGCGGTGGGTCTGCACGCGCTGGCCGGAACGCCGTTCGCGGCCGACGCCCGTTCGGCCCTGCACAAGGTCCTCGCCGTCATGCCCCCACGGGAGCGCCGGGCCGCGCACGAACTCGCCGACCGCGTCCGGTTGGCCGTGCCTTCGGGGCCGACCACCGGCATGCCCCGTGCCGTGCGCGAGGCGCTCTCCACCCGACGGGTCCTCCGCCTGCGCTACGCCGACGCGCAGGGCGCCACCACCGACCGCGCGGTCGAACCCCTGGGGTTCCTGGGTGGCGAGCACTGGTACCTCATCGGCTGGTGCCGGCTGCGCGCCGCGGTACGCGGCTTCCGCCTCGACCGCATCCGGGAGGCCGAGGCCCTGGCGGAGACGCCGCCGCCGCGTCCGGTGGACCTCGCCGCCCTCGACACCCTCGGCCGGGAGTTCGTCGGTCTCGACGCCCTCGTAAACACCGACAGGGGGTTGTCGCCCAAGGCGTAGAGGCTGGTGCCACACCGACAACGGAAAGGCACTCCATGTCTGCCCAGAGCACCGCCCCCACGTCCGAAGCCGCCCTGCTGACCCGGGACCACGCCACCAGGCTGCTGGACGACTGGACGGCACTGTGGAACGGCGAACCCGTACGCGCCGAGCAGATCACCGCCCCCGGCTTCCGGCTCCGGTTCGCAAACGCCGTCGAAGGAACCGGCCCCGGAGCCACACTCGGACGCGGCGAACTCGCCGCCTTCATCGCGGCCCACCGCCAGGAGCTCACCGCACTGACCTACGCCGTCGACGGCGCTCCCGTCGTCGACGGGCCGGGCGGACGGCTCGCCGCACGGTGGACCGCGTGCTACACCGACGGCTCGGGCGCCCCCGTCACCAAGAGCGGCATCGACATGTTCTCGGTCGCGGACGGCCGCATCGCCGCCGTGTGGTCGCTGACCGGCGAGCGCCGCTTCGCCCCATAGCCGCAGGCGGCAGCACTCCCGCTGCACGGCGAGGGCCCCGTACCGCCACGTGGTGGCGGTACGGGGCCCGGGTGCGACCGGCGCACGGCTGCGCCGGCGGGTCACCGCGGTGCGGCTGCGGTCACCAGGTGCCGGGCAGGGTCTGCCAGCTCAGGAAACCGTTCTCGAAGCCGCCATCGGGGCGGCTCTTGAAGGTGAAGGTGCCCGAGGCGCCGCTCGCGTAGTTGTACAGCGAGGAGATGTCGTCCCGGCCGTCCCCGTCGGAGTCGCCCGAGACCGGCATGCCGGCGTTCGTGCCGTACCAGTTCCCCTCCGGGGTGTCCCAGCTGCGGACCGCGTCCCCGACGGTGCCGTCGGGCTTGGCGAGCAGCGTGGACAGCGAGCCGTGACCGTCGCCGTGGTCGTACATCAGCGCGGCGTCGGAGCGGCCGTCGCCGTTGTAGTCGCCGACCGTGAACTTGATCTTCGCGTACTCCCACGCACCGCCGGCGGGCTGGGTCCACGACTTCACCGGGGCGGCGACGCCGCCGTTCGGCTGGGCGAGGAAGGTGAAGACGGCGACGCCTCCGGCCGTGTAGCCGTAGAGGGCGACGAAGTCGTCGCGCTTGTCGCCGTTCACGTCACCGACCCGCCAGGTGGCGTGGTCGATCCACCAGTTGCCCGCGGGCGTCCGCCAGCTGGCGGCGGCCGGGTTGAAGAACCCGTCACCCTTCGCGGTCCAGGTGTGGGCCCCCGCTTCGCCGTTGCCGTAGTCGTAGACCATGGCGAGGTCCGCCTTGGCGTCGCCGTTGAAGTCACCGGCGAGCGGCTTGGCCTTGGCCCACTCGAAGTTCCCCGTGGCCACCGTCAGCCCCTTGACCGGGGTGAAGGTGCCGGTGGCGTTGGACAGGAAGCTCCACAGGGCGTTGGAGCCGTCGGCGTAGCCGTACAGCGCGACGATGTCGGCGCGGCCGTCACCGTTGACGTCCCCGGCCACCCACTTGGCGCGCTGGTAGGAGAAGCCGCCCTTGGTGCTGGTCCAGCGCACGGTGGGCGCCTCGTAGCCGCCGTCGGGCAGCGCGTTGAACACCCACAGGGCGGTGGTGTTGTCGCCGTAGTCGTAGACGGTCGCGAGGTCGCTGCGGCCGTCGCCGTTGAAGTCGCCGGACAGGTCCGTGCGCAGGTGCGCGGTGCGGTCGCCGGGCTGGTGCTCGACGGTCGCCCCGGTGGTGGTGTTGGCGCGGATGTAGCCCTTCTCGAAGTCCTCGCGCACACCGCCCGCGACCTCGTACTCGCCGGAGACCGGGTAGCCCAGGGTGCTCTTCTCCGCGCCGAGGGCGATCCAGCGCTTGCGGATGGAGCCGTGGACCGGCCAGGCGCCGTTGGCCCTGGTCCAGTAGATCGAGGCCGTCGGCTCGGTGTCGGAGCGCTTGCGGAAGTGGTTGAAGCGGGCGACGGCGCCGTCGCCGACGTTGGTCTCGTCGGTGACCGGGTAGCCCAGCGGGCTCGCGGGGCCGCCGAGGGAGACGTACCTGTTGTACACCGCGCCGTGGACGGACCAGGCGCCGGTGTCGGTGGAGTAGAAGATGCCGCCCTTGCCGCCCGAGGTGGAGTAGAAGGTGGAGAACCGGCCGCCGTCGAAGGTGGGGTTCTCGTCGGAGGTCGGGTAGCCGAGGATGCCCTTCTCGGCGCCCATGGCGAGCCACTTGGCGCGGATCGCGCCCCACACCACCCAGGCACCGCTGCTCGGGTGCCAGTAGATGGAGCCGTTGTCGCTCGTCTGACCCGCGCTGCGGAGGTTGACGTAGCGGCCCACGCCGTCGGCGGGGACGAGGATGTCGGTGGTGGGGTAGCCGAGCGAGGTGCCGCCCTTGGCCAGGTACTTGGCCAGGATCGGGCCGCACAGGGTGTGCGTGCCGGTCGCGGAGGAGGTGAAGGCCTGGCATTCCGACCAGGAGGTGCCGCCCAGCACGAGCTGCCGGCCGGCGCCGAACGCCGAACCGCCGGCCAGGGTCTGGCCCGGGAACTCGGTGATGCGGCCGTTGCCGTCGCGCGACCACAGGTCGGCGAAGCCGTTGGCCTCGAAGTCGCCGTTGCTGGCGAGGTGCGCGTACGCGGCGCCGGTGAAGCCGCTGCCGATGGATGTCGTGCGGACCGCCGGGTCGGCGAAGACCGACAGGTCGGCCGCGGTGGCCGCGCCCGGCTCCGTGCTGACGCGGCTGGTGTACTGGTGGATCTTGCCGGTGACGGTGTCGCGGGCCCAGATCTCGGGCAGCCGGTCGCCGTTGAGGTCGCCCGGCGCCATGACGGTCATGTTCTTCCAGTCGGCGTTGCCGAGCAGGATCGGCTCGCCGAAGGCGTCGAGGAAGCCGACGGCGGAACCGCGGTAGAGCCACAGCTGGTCGCCGGCCTTGACCAGCAGGTCCGGCTGGTCGGCGTCGTCGACCTTGCCGTCGCCGTTGTCGTCGTCGACGCTGCCGATCGCGACGGCCTGGTCCGCGTCGGCCCAGTGGTCGTCCACGTCGGGGTTGCCCACCTGGAGCTCGATGCGGTTGGCGTCCGCGCTCTCCAGGTCGCCGTCGCCCTTGTTGGGGTAGACGTAGAGGTTCTTGCGGGAGTTGTCGGGACTGGGCTGCAGGGCCACGAGGTCCTCGTAGTAGTCCTCGTTCCAGCTGCCGCGGTGCGTCAGCGAGACGACGTCCGCGAAGGAGCCCTGGTCGAGCCGGCGGGAGAGGTCGAAGGTGCCGTCGCCCTTGCCGGGGTGCATCCACAGCAGGCCGGAGCCCGGGTCGACGCTCCAGATGTCCACCGTGCCGTCCCCGTTGAGGTCGCCGTGTTTGTCACGGGTGGCCAGGCGCTTGGCGTAGAACAGGTACTCCTTGAGGTTCGACCGGTTGCCGGACGCGTCGAGGCTGTGCACGAACAGGCGCTGCGGACCGGCCGTGGTCGGCGTGTACTTGACGTCCACCGAGCCGCCGACGGCGGTCGGGGGGATCTTGTTCACCTTGGGGTTGGAGTCGGTCCACCACTCGAAGGCGGTGACGTCCTTGACCCCGTTGGCGCTCAGGGTGAACGTCCCCTCGCTGCGGGCGAAGCCGGTCTTGTCCGGGTCGTCCTCGCCCTCCGGGAACTGCTTCGAACTCACCAGAGGCGTGCGGTCCGGGCGGGTCCGGTCGATGGTGAAGAGGCACTGGCCGGCCCAGGGGCCGGGCGGACCGACGTTGTCCAGGGTGCGCACGTCCCACCGGTAGGTGCCGTTCAGGTCCTTGGCCGGGATGCGCAGCTGTGCCACGTTGCCGTTACTGGCCTTCACGGTGGCCTTGGTGGGGGTGGCGGCGCCGTCCTTCCAGTAGTGGAACTCGGCGGCCAGGGACACGTCCTGCTTGTCCTTGTCCTTCACCCGGGCGCGCAGGACGATCTGGTCGGTGGTCCCGATGACCCCGCCCGTGCAGGGCACGGACGGGTCGGTGGAACGCTCCGTGATCTTGTCCGGGGTGGTGTTGAACGTCGTGGAGACGCGGGCGCTGTTCGGGTCGAGCTTGCGCCAGGAGACGTCGACGGTGTCCTTCGCGGCCTTCAGGCCGAAGGTCCAGGTGCCCCAGTGCTTCTGGGCGGCCATCGCGACCGCCGACTTCACGTTGAGCTCGATCACGTCGCCGTCGCCGGGGCAGTTGCGACCGCCGTAGGACTGGCCGCTGGAGTCGACGAGCCGCGACCAGTCGGGCTGGTTGTTCCAGGTGGTGGACTTGGAGATGGTGCCGGTGTCCCAGACCTGGATGTCACCGGACTTGCAGCTCCAGGAACCGGCCGACTTCTGCTTGATCCGCAGGGTCGACTCGATGATCTGCTTGTCCCAGTAATCCTTCATGCCGACCTGGAAGAAGGTCTTGGCGCAGATCACGGCGTTGCCGTTGGCGGCGTCCCGGGCACATCCGACGCGGGCGTCCTTGCTGAGGGTGCCGCCGTTCCAGTAGTTCGTGTTCGGCGAGGACGGGAACGCGTTGTGCTTGTACGCGATCGTCCACGCCTGCTTCCACGCGTCCCAGGTCGGGTCGATCACGACCGGGTACGTGGTCCCTGGTGCCTTGAGCAGGTTCTGGTCCGGCGTCAGGGTGAGCGTGGAGCCGTTCAGCCGGACGCCGAGGTCGGCCTGCTTGGCGCCGGTGGTGACGCCCTCGACCGGCGCCGGGAGCGCCTCGGCCGGGGCGGTCCCGGTGGCAGGTGCTGCGGCGGCCGGGGCCGAGCGCAGCGACGTGGCGGCCGGGGCCGGCGCGGTGGCCGGGGACGCCGGCGCGGTGGGGGCCTCGGCCTTCTGCCCGCCCGCGTCCCACATCTGCGGCTTCGCCGAGCCGAAGACGGTCTGCCCGGCGGGGTCCACGGCCCGCAGCTGTCCGTCGGCCTCGGCGCGAACGGTCAGCCCCTTGGCCTTCAGGCCGAACGAGAGGGACGCCAGGGCCGGGTTGCCGGCCGCCTCGCGGGTCTTGACGACGAGCGCGTGCGAGAAGCTGTCCACGGTGGCGCTCACCCGCAGGTCCACCCCGGGCAGCACCTCGGGGTAGACCGCGCTGCTGCCCTCAAGCCGGGGCTCGGGCAGCGGCGCCGGCCAGCTCAGGGCCACGTCGCGGCCGTTCTCCGACATCACGGCGAGGGGGGAGTCACCGCCCCCCGAAAACGTCAGCCCGATGGCGGCGGCCTTCGGCGCGAGACGGCCGTCGGTGCCTTTGTGCAGGGTGGTGTCGACGGGAATGAGCTTTCCGCCCCGGCGGACCCGTACGGGTACCAGCGAGCGCTCTGCCGTTTGCGTGCCGTTCGGATTGGCCCACACCTCGTCGGTCTCGGTGCGCAGGCCGGTGATTTCGACCGGCTTTCCGGTCCGCTTGGCCTCGGCGGCGGCCTTTTCGGCCTCGGCGGCGGGCGCCGTCCGGCCCGCGTCGGGGCCCGAGGCCGTCGCCGCGGCGGCGAGAGGTGCGGTCCCCATCAGGCCCGCTGCCAGGGCCAGGGTCGTGACCAGCGCAGACGCCCGCAAGCGAGGCTGGCCGGTGGCGCGGAGCCGCGCCAGGGGTGGTCTCACGGAGGTTCCTCGTAGTCGATCCGGGCGCGTACGGAGCGTTCCTGCGCACGGATGGCTTGATCAGTCCGGGCGAGCTTCTCACGACCTGCGACCCGACCCGAATAAACGGAATAGGAAATTCCTATTCCGGCCGCCATCTGTCCGACTTTGCCTGGGCTTGGTGCCTACTTTGCGGTACGTAATTACTGGCCGAGAGGCAGTGGGAAATGTGTCCCAGCCCTCACTGTTACGGTCTTGGATCACCCTTCGAATAGTGTGTACATTTGTGCACGCGTGACCTATGACGGAACCCAATTTGCGAAATCGAAATTGGTACGCTAGGGGCGGAAAGCGCAGACGCGCGCTCGGCTGGTCGGTACCAGCCCTGTCCGTCGCCCTGTGCGTGACCGGGCTCGCCTCGCCACCGGCGTCCGCGGCCTCCAAGACCACTCCTCCCGCACTGCAGAAGCTGACCAAGGTCGGCGGCAAGCCGGTCGTCGGCAAGCCCGCACCCCCGCCCGGCGAATCCCAGCGCAACAAGTGGACCGCCCCGCCCAAGGTGGCCTGGCCCGCGGCCGGGTCGGCCGAGGTCCAGCTCCCCGCCGGCCATGGCTCCGCCCCCGCCGACGGCCGCTCCCTGATGCTCTCGGCCCCCGCGGCGGGCGGGCCCGCCGCCCCGCAGGCTGGTCCGGCCAAGGCCGGGACGCTGCCGGTACGGATCGCCGCCGCGGCCCCGGCCGCGCCGCAGGCCCGCAAGGCCCCGCAGGCGCTCGCCGCCCCCTCGGCAGACGGCACCTCCCCGGCCGCCGACGCCCCAGTCAAGGTCAAGGTCGACCTGCTCGACCGTGGCGCCGCCGACAAGGCGGGTGTCCCGGGCGGACTCCTGATGGCCGTCAAGCGGACCGACACCCGCGCCGGTGACGCGCCGGTCTCGGTCGAGCTCGACTACAACACCTTCAAGAACGCGTACGGCGGCAGCTGGGGTTCCCGGCTCCGCTTCACCGCGCTGCCGGCCTGTGTGCTGACGACGCCCGAGCGGCCCGAGTGCCGTACGGCCACTCCGGTCGCCGCGCACAACGACGCGAGCACGGGCACGCTCACGGCCACCGTCGACACCGCCGCACAGCCCGGCTCCGCCACCGCGACCGGCTCGTTCGCGACCAAGGGCGCCCGCTCGGCCACGCCCATGATGCTGGCCGCGGCCGCCGCGGCCGCCCCGACGGTGCTGGCCGCCGCGCCGAGCGCCGACGGCGCCAACGGCACCTTCAAGGCCACCTCGCTGAGCCCGTCCGGCTCCTGGCAGGCGGGCGGCTCGGCCGGTGACTTCTCCTGGTCCTACCCGCTCGACGTGCCGGCCTCACTGGGCGGCCCGAGCCCCTCACTGGCCCTCGGCTACTCCAGCGCGCAGATCGACGGACGCACCTCGGCCTCCTCGCAGCAGACCTCCTGGGTCGGCGACGGCTGGGACCTGGGGTCCAACTTCATCGAGCGCTCCTTCATCCCCTGCAGCCAGGACAAGAAGGAGGGCTCCGGGTTCAACAACCCCAAGGACGACACCGGCGACCTCTGCCACGCCGTCTCCACCGTCACGATGTCCCTCAACAGCGGCTCCACCCAGCTCGTCCGGGACGACAAGACCGGGGTCTGGCGCCCCTCCGACGACGACGGCTCCCGCGTGGAACTGCTCTCCGGCGCCGACAACGGCGACAAGAAGGGCGAGTACTGGCGGGTCACCACCCCGCAGGGCGTCCAGTTCCACTTCGGCCTGAACAAGGTGCCGGGCTGGAGCACGGGCAAGCCCGTCACCAACTCCGCGCTGCTCGTGCCGGTCTACGGCAACCACCCGGGCGAGGACTGCTTCAAGGCCGGCGATTTCGCGAACTCGGTCTGCGACGAGGTCTACCGCTGGAACCTGGACTACGTGGTGGACCCGCGCGGCAACGCGATGACCTACTGGTACAAGAAGGAGGTCAACCACTACGGGTCGAACTACAAGATCGCGGGCGGTTCCACCAACCGCGCCTACGACCGCGGCGGCTGGCTCGACCACATCTCCTACGGCCTGCGCAAGGACAACCTCTTCGCGAACGCCCCGGCCCAGGTGCAGTTCACCGTCGCCGAGCGCTGCATGAAGACGAAGGACTTCGACTGCGCCGAGGACAAGCTCAAGCCGGAGGTGGACTGGAACATCGCCAAGATGTGGCCCGACACCCCCGGTGACCAGCTGTGCGCCGCCAAGGAGGAGTGCAAGGCCCGCTTCACGCCGACCTTCTTCACCCGCAAGCGGCTGACCGAGATCACCACCGAGGTCTGGAACGGCACCACCCACCAGCCCGTGGACACCTGGAAGCTCACCCAGGACTTCCCGCAGACCGGCGACGGCACCGACTACCCGCTGTGGCTCGCCGCCGTGCAGCACACCGGCAGGAACGGCAAGGAGATCAGCCTCCCGCCGGTGACCTTCCGCGGCAAGCAGCTGCCCAACCGCGTGGACGGCATGGACGACGGCAAGCCGCCGTTCCTGCGCTACCGCATCGAGGCCATCGACACCGAGACCGGCTCGACGGTCAACGTGCACTACCGCGACCCGGAGTGCCGGGCCGCCAACCCGCGCGTGATCCCGGCGTCCCACGAGTCGAACACCCTGCGCTGCTACCCGGTGATCAACGAGATACCGGACCCGAACGACCCCAAGCGCGAGAAGAAGCTCTACGTCACCGACTGGTTCCACAAGCACGTCGTCGACCGGGTGCAGGAGGAGGACCGCAACGGCAACTCCCCGACGCGCGTCACCGAGTACCAGTACCTCGGCGCCCCGGCGTGGGCGTACGACGACGAGACCGAGACGATGCGCCCCCACACGCGCACGTGGTCGCAGTGGCGCGGCTACGAACGCGTGCGGACGCTGATCGGCGCGGCACCGGACAAGCGGTCCCTGACCGAGACGCTGTTCTTCCGCGGCCTCGACGGCGACCGGGCCGCCCCCTCCGGCGGCAAGCGGTCGGTGAAGGTCAAGGACTCCGAGGGCAAGGAGATCGCCGACCACCGCCTCTTCGCCGGCCAGACCCGCGAGGTCCTGGCCTACAACGGCGAAGGCGGCGTCCTGGAGGCGGCGACCACCTACACCCCGTGGATCCACGGCCCCACGGCGACCCGCCTGCGCGAGGGCATCGAGCCGCTGCAGTCCTTCGTCAGGGGCACCACCAACGTCTCCTCCCGCACGCTGCTCTCGGACAACCGGGGCTGGCGGCGCACCGCGCAGGAGACCGTCCTCGACGAGCAGGGCAAGCCGCAGACGGTCTCCGACCTCGGCGACGTCTCGGACCCCAAGGACGACAGCTGCACCCGGTACGAGTACGACTCCGACGAAACCCTGTGGATCATCGGCCGGGAGAAGCGGATCGAGACGGTCGGCAAGGCCTGTGACGCCAAGGACGTGAATCGTCCCGAGGACGTCATCTCCGACGCCCGTCTGTTCTACGACGCCGTAGGCAACGTGGTCCGCTCCGAGTCGCTGTCCGGCTACGCCGGGGGCCGGCCGCAGTACACCGTGGACGGCTCGCTCACCTTCGACGCCTACGGACGCCCGAAGACCACGACCGACGTGTTCGGCAAGGTCACCAAGATCGACTACACCCCGGCCGCCGGGCAGATCGTCACCAAGGTCGTCACCACCAACCCGCTCGGCCACACCGACACCACCGAGACGGACCTCGGCCGCGGTTCGATCCTGGCCAAGCAGGACACCAACGGCCGCCGCAGCGTCATGCAGTACGACGCACTCGGCCGCCTCGCCAAGGCGTGGTCCCCCGACCGCGACCCCGACACCAAGTCCCCGGACGCCGAGTTCGCCTACGACGTCCGCCCGGACGCGCCCGTCGTCATCACCACCAAGTCGCTCGTCGACGACGGCAGCTACCGCAGCAGCTACGAGATCTACGACAGCAGCCTGCGCATCCGCCAGACCCAGCTGGAAGCCCTCGGCGGCGGCCGGCTGATCGCGGACACCTTCTACAACAGCCTCGGCCAGGTGTGGAAGTCCAACGGCGCCTACTACACCGGCGGCAACGCCTCCGGCGAGCAGTGGGCCCCGAAGGACAACGAGGTGCCGTCCTCCACCGTCACCGAGTACGACGGCAGCGGCCGCGCCACCGCACAGATCTCCCGCAAGTTCGGCGAGGAGACCTCGCGGACGACCACCGCGTACGGCGGCGACAGCATCACCGTCGACCCGCCGACCGGCGAGACGCCGACCCAGGCCTTCCTCGACGGCCAGGGCCGCAAGACCGAGCTGCGCTCCTTCCGCTCGGACTCGCCGACCGGCGCGTACGACGCGACCCGCTACGGCTACGACCGGCGCGGCCAGCTCGAAACCGTCGTCAACGCGGCCGGGGACACCTGGTCCTTCGAGTACGACATCCGGGGCCGGCAGACGAAGGTCTCCGACCCGGAGAAGGGCACCACCTCCAAGGTCTTCGGCAAGGGCGACCGCCTGGAGTCGGTGACCGACCAGCGGAACAAGACCGTGGCGTTCGCCTACGACGCCCTGGGCCGGGTCACCGAGACCCACGAGGGCTCGCTGTCCGGCGCCAAGCTGAGCGAGATCGTCTACGACACCCTGCCGGGCGCAGTCGGCCTCCCGGTCTCCTCGACCCGCTACGTGGGCGGCAACGCGTACACCCACGCGATCACCGGCTACGACCAGGGGTACCGGCCCACCGGATCCACGGTGACCATCCCGAAGTCCGAGGGCGCGCTCGCGGGCACGTACTCCTTCTCCACCGGCTACCGGCCCACCACGGGCCTGACCGCGTGGACGCAGCAGCCGGCGGTCGGCGGACTCCCCGCCGAGCGCGTCACCATGACCTACAACCACTTCGAACTGCCCACCGTCATGGGTGTGGCGGGCAAGACGTTCGTGGGCAAGGTCGACTACTCGCCGATGGGCGACGTGCTGCGCACGGAGACCGGCGCCGCCGGCTCCCAGCTGTTCACCACCAATTTCTACGACGAGCAGACCCGGCGCCTGACCCGCACCGTCAACGACCGGGAGAAGGCCCCGGGCCGGATCAACGACACGTCGTACGAGTACGACGCCGTCGGCAACATCCTCAAGGTCAAGGACCAGGAGGGTGCGGCCGCCACCGGCACGACGGACACGCAGTGCTTCGCCTACGACCACATGCGCCGCATGAGCGAGGCGTGGACGGCGAGCGACGACTGCGCGGTCAAGCCGAACGCCACCGGCCCCGGCTCCGCGCCGAAGGTCGGCGGTCCGGCCCCGTACTGGACGTCGTACTCCTTCGACACGGCCGGCAACCGCACCAAGGAGGTCCAGCACTCCACCACCGGCGACCTCACCAAGGACGTCATCCGCTCCTACGGCTACGGCACCCCGGGCAAGCCCGGAGCCAACCGGCTCCAGCGGGTCGACACGACCGGCCCCGGCGGCACCCGCAGCGACTCGTTCGCCTACGACGAGGTCGGCAACACCAAGACCCGCACCGTCCAGGGCAACACCCAGCAGATGGAGTGGGACGTCGAGGGCCACCTCGCCAAGGTGACCGAGGGCGCCAAGACGACCGAGTTCCTCTACGACGCCAACGGCAACCGCCTCATCAAGCGCGACCCGGCGGGTACGACGCTGTACCTGCCCGGTACCGAGGTCAAGCTGAAGCCGAACGGCGCGGTGGAGGCCACGCGCTACTACGCGCACACCGCCGGACCGACCATGGTGAAGACCGCCAAGGACGGCACGGTCACCACCTCCTACCTCCTCGCCGACAACAACGGCACGGCCACCACGGCCGTCGACGCCGCCACCCAGGCCGTCACGCGCCGCAAGTTCACCCCCTTCGGTGACGCGCGGGGCACCGCCCCGGCGGTGTGGCCGGGCAAGAAGGCCTTCGTCGGCGGCGAGATGGACGAGTCCACCGGACTGGTCCACCTGGGGGCCCGGGAATACGACCCGGCCACCGGGCGGTTCCTGTCCGTCGACCCGATCGTCGACTACAACGAGGCCGCGCAGCAGAACCCGTACGCCTACGCCAACAACTCGCCCGTGACGTTCTCGGACCCCTCCGGCAAGGCCATCGCGCCGCCGGTGATGCCGATCAAGGACTTCACGGACGCGGAAGTGGCCTGGGCGAACTGGGCGAACGGCCGCAGCGCCCTCGACGTCGCGCTGGACGTGGCCGTCGGCATCCTCAAGGACGCCTCCGGCTACAACGACATCAAGGCCTGCCTCGGCGGTGACTGGGGTGCCTGCGCCGGCCTCGCCTTCGAGGCGGCCCTGCCCTTCGCGGGCAAGGCCAAGCGCATCCTCAAGGCCCTGGACCGGGCCTGGGACGCCTTCAACAGCTGGATGGGCAAGCTGAAGCTCGCGCGGGACATCCTCGCGCGCGTCGAGCGCTACCAGCAAGCCATGGCCAAGTACGCCGAGGACCTGGCCGAATGGAAACGCCAGATCGAGGAAGCGGCCGAACGGGCCAGAAAACTGGAGGAGGAAGCGGCGGCGGCCAGAAGAGCCGCACAGGAACGCGCCGCGGCGGCGGCCCGCAAGGCCGAGGAGGCCAAGGCCACCGCGGCCCGGCAGGCCAGGGAGGCCGCGGCCCGCGCGAAGAAGGCCGACCGGCACGGCAAGTCCTCGAAGCAGGCCGAGCCGAAGAAGGCCGCGAAGGACGGGGGCGGCGACGGCGGGGGCGGCGGCTGCAAGGTCCGCAACAGCTTCACCCCCGGCACCGAGGTCGTGATGGCCGACGGCTCCGCCAAGCCCATCGAGGACGTGGAGATCGGCGACCAGGTCCTCACGACCGACCCCGGGAGCGGGAACACCATCGCCGAACCCGTCTCCGCGCGGATCACCGGCGAGGGCGAGAAGCACCTGGTCCGCATCACCGTCGACACCGACGGCGACAAGGGCACGGCCGCCGACGTCATCACCGCGACCGACGGCCACCCCTTCTGGGTGCCGCAGCAGCGGCGCTGGGTCGACGCCGGCGAGCTGAAGGCCGGCCAGTGGCTCCAGACGTCCTCGGGGACGTGGGTGCAGGTCGCCTCGGTGGCGGCGTGGACGCAGGCACAGCGCGTCCACAACCTGACGGTCACCGACACGCACACGTACTACGTGCGTGCGGGCGCGGCGGCCGTGCTGGTGCACAACTGCGGCGCCCTGAAGAACGCCACGGACGACGACCTGCGGGCCGCGGCGCTGAAGGAGATCCCACCGAAGAACGGCAAGCCGTTCCAGCGCGACTTCCACATGACCGAGGCGGGCCGGGCCCTGCAGAAGCACACCGACCCGGTCAAGCGCACCGCCGACCACGTCAAGAAGTACCTGCCGTTCCTCAACGGGGCCAACCGCCTCACGGACAAGCGGGCGCTGAACGACGGGGCCGAGGTACTGCTGGACGAGATCCTCGGCAGTTCCACGGCCACCAGGACCATCGAGCAGTCCTCGGCCTTCTACGGTGGGCACGTTCTCGACATCATCGAGAAATCCACCGGCCGCGGCGCGCGATGGAGTCTCCGAGGCGGCGGCCTGCAATTCGAGGGATGGCTATGAGGGTTTTCACCGTGCAGGGACGGGAGTACGCCGCCCTCACCGTGCTCGGCAGCGAGGATTTCGACGCCATGGAAGTGGTGGAGATGACCGGCGCCGGGCGGGGTGGGCTCCTGCTGGAGTTCCGCATGACCGAGGAGTCGGCCGCGCTGGCGCACCTCGGTGCGGAGGTCGGCATCCCGCTGCTCAGGGCCTCCCTGGAGATCTTCAGGGAGGAGTTCCTGGAGCCCAGGCGCGCGGCGGGCCTGCCGCTGCCGCCCTGGTAGCCCGTACGGCCTGAACCACTCGGGAGAGCCCCGCCGGACACGCGTCCGGCGGGGCTTGCCCGTTCCGGAAGACTCATGAAGATCTTGTCGAGGGGGCTGTCCACGCGCTCCCCGCGCCTGTCGATTTCGGCCGCACCCGGTGAACGGGAGCCGCCGGCCGCTTTCTAGGCTGACCCCATGTCCGACGAGTCACCTCTCATCCGTAGCCTGCGGGCCGCTGTCGCCGCCGCTCCTGAAGACGTGCCCCTGCGGCTGCACTTCACCGAACTGCTCCTTGCGGAGGGGAGGCACGACGAGGCCGTCACGCAGGCCGCGGTCGCGCTGCAGCACGCGCCGGGCGACGAAGCCGTACGGGACCTGATGGTCCGCGCCATGCAACTGCCCAAGGTCGGCCCGCCCCCGCCCCCCAGGACCCCGCCCCGGGCCGCCGCGTCCGCCGCCCCCTCACCCGCCACGGACGGCACCCGACCCCCCGGTTTCGACTGGGCCGCCGCCGAGCAGGAAGTCGCCGACGTCGTCGGCCCCCGCTTCGCCGCCGACCCCACCGATGCCACTGATCCCGCCGGCGCGGGCGATGCCACCGAGGCCCCCCTGACCGCGGACGGCAGCGGCGACCCGGCCGACGCGTCCGCCTGGGACATCGACGCCCCCGGCGACGTACGCCTCGCCGACGTCGGCGGCATGGAGCAGGTCAAGGACCGGCTCGAAGCCGCCTTCCTCGCCCCCATGCGCAACCCCGAACTCCGCAAGCTGTACGGTAAGTCGCTCCGCGGCGGCCTGCTCCTCTACGGCCCGCCCGGCTGCGGCAAGACGTTCATCGCGCGGGCCGTCGCCGGCGAGCTCGGTGCCGCCTTCATGTCGGTCTCTCTCTCCGACATCCTCGACATGTACATCGGCACCTCCGAGAAGAACGTCCACGACATCTTCGAGGCCGCCCGCCGCCAGGCGCCCTGCGTGGTCTTCCTCGACGAGCTGGACGCGCTCGGCGCCAAGCGCTCGCGTACGCACCACAGCGGTCTGCGCAATGTCGTCAACCAGCTCCTCACCGAGCTCGACGGCATCAACGCCGCACAGAACGAAGGCGTCTTCGTGCTCGCCGCGACCAACGTCCCCTGGGACGTGGACCTCGCCCTGCGCCGCCCCGGCCGCCTGGACCGCACCCTGCTCGTACTGCCGCCCGACGCCCCGGCCCGGGAGGCGATCCTCCGCTACCACCTGCGCGAGCGGCCCATCGAATCCGTCGACCTCGGCAAGATCGTCAAAGTCACCGAGGACTTCTCGGGCGCCGATCTCGCCCATGTCTGCGAGAGCGCGGCCGAGTACGCGCTCCTTGACTCCGCCCGTTCCGGCACCGTCCGCATGATCGGCACCAAGGACCTCCTGAACGCGGCCAAGCAGATCAAGCCGTCCAGCGAATCCTGGTTCGCCTCCGCCCGCAACGTCGCCATGTTCGCCAACGACGGCGGTATGTACGACGACCTGGTCGCCTACCTGAAGAAGAAGCGCAAGCTGTGAGTGGAACATCCCTGCACCCACGGGTCGAACAGGCTCTGGCGCTCTACGACATGAAGCGGTGCGAGGAGGCCCTCGCCCTCCTCGACCGGCGTCTCGCCGAGGCACCCGACGACCACGAGGCGTGGACCACGCGCGCCCGCTGTCTCACCGCCCTCGGCCGCCACGAGGAGGGGCTCGACGCCGCCGACCGGGCGCTGAAGCTCGAACCGGAGCTCGCCGACGGGCACTTCATGCGGGGATTCGCCCTGCGCAGGATGAGCCGGCTGCCCGAGGCCGAACAGTCGCAGCGGGAGGCCATCCGCCTCGCGCCGGAACGCTGGGCCCCGCATGCCCAGCGGGCCGAGATGCTGATCTTCGTGGGGACGAAGGAGGAGGCACTCCAGGAGGCCCAGGAGGCCGTACGGCTCGGCCCCGACGTCGTCGACACGTGGCACACCATGTACAAGGTCGCCGCGTTCAACAGCCGCCCCGACCTGGTGCAGGAGTCCGTGCGGCAGCTCCTGCGCATCGACCCGACCGATCAGCTCGCCGTCACCGATGTCACCGGGCGCGAGGCACGCAAGCCCGGCACGTCCGCCGCCCGGGCCGCAGACCTCTACGCCGGCGCACTCGCCGTCGCCCCCGACTCCGAGTCGCTCCGCTCCGACCTCGACAGCGCCGTCTACCGGATGCTGCGCGGCACCCGATGGCTCGCCCTGCTCTGTCTGGTCATGGCCGCCGTCACCGTCGACGTCTTCCCCACCGGGGGCGAGGCGAAGGAGCTGCCCCTCCCTCTCGGCAGCCGGCTGTGGGCGCTCACCCTGATGGCCGTGGTGTGGGGCTTCGGCGCCTGGCGCCGCTACCGGCGGCTGCGGACCGGGGCACAGCTCACCGTGTTCGCGCTGGTGCGCCGCTCGTTCTGGCCCAGGGTCGTGCTCGGCCAGGCCACCTGGGCCACCCTGTGCGCGCTGCTGCTCGTGGCCCTTCCGTGGAGCGAGCGCACCGTCCCTCAGGTCCTGTTCTGGCTGGCACTCGTACCCAACCTGCTCAGCATCACCCACGACCGGGACAAGGTCTGATGAGCCGGGCCCTGCAACAGGCCGACGTCCTCTTCGACCTGGGGCGCTACGAGCAGGCCGCCGCACTCGCCGCCCAGCACCTCGCCGGCCACCCCGACGACGCCACCGCACTCGTGCGGCTCGCCCACTGCCGACACCGCCTCGGCGACGAACAGCAGGCGCTCACCGCCGTCGAACACGCCCTGCGCGTCGCACCCGAGTCGGTGAGTGCCTGGTTGATACACACCCACGTCCTGCTCGCCCTGAAGGAGTACAAGCAGGCCGAGGGTTCCGCCCGGCGCGCCGTCGAACTCGCCCCACAGCACTGGGGGAGCCACTACACCCTCGGCGCCGTCCTCTACCGCGCCGTCCGCGCGAAACGCAGGCGGGCCGCATACGAGTCGGCCCGCACGGCCGCCGCCCTGGCGCCCGAGGAGAGCGACGCACACCTCCTCGTCGGCCTGACCGCCTTCCGCACGGGCAACCACCGCGTCGCCCAGCAGGCCTACGAGACGGCGCTGCGCCTCAACCCGGACAGCAGCGAGGCCCACAATAACCTCTCGCTGCTCCATCTGCGCCGCCGCTGGTTCCGTCCCGGCTCGTGGACCCGGGCCGCCGAGGGATTCGTCCAGGCCGCCGCCCTCGACCTGAACGACGGCCAGGCCCGCCACAACCTGGAGACCATGGCCTGGGGAACGGTCATGGGCTCGCGCTGGGTGGCCCTCGCCGGAATCGTCGCGGTGTCGTGCGGCTCCGCCCACCTGCGTGCGGGCGCCGCCGGCACCGACGCCCTCGCCACCTACCTGGGGTGCGCTGCCGTGCTCGTCGGCAGCTGGGGAGGCTGGCTGCTGTGGCAGACCCGGCGGGTCCCGCCCCACCTGCGCCGTCCCCTCCTGCTGGTGTCACGCGGCTGCCGGCCGGTCCTCGGGATGGCGTTCGCCATCGCGCTGCTCATCGTCCACTCGGCTTTGGCGCTGGTGCTGTGGCGCAGCGCCGTGTTCGCCGCACTCGCGATTCCGCTGTTCTTCTTCGCGCTCGTCACGTCCGTGGCCGGCCGTACCGCCCTCCAGCAGCGCGCGCCGAAGCCGTAGGAGGAAGGGAGGCGGCGCCTGGAAGACCCATGAATGCGCGTGGCGGGGGACGCGGGCCCGGCGTGATCCGAAAGGCAGGCCTACGGGGTGCCGGAGTAGGCCGCCGGCTCCGGCAGGTCGTCGAGGCCGAGTTCGTGCCGGTCGAGCGCTTCGCGTACGGCGCCCACGAAGCCGTTCCAGAAGTGGGCCTGGTTGCCGTCGCCCACCCCGGCGGTCCGCCTGCGGTCGGCGGCGCTGCCGAAGGATCCGAACATCGCCTCGCGCAGCTTCGTCGAGATCTCCAGCTGGGCGCCGGCCGCGGTACGGGTGCGGTTGACGATGTTCGCGGGGTCGTCGCCGTTCAGGGAGCTGTCCGTCCCGGCGACGGTCACCGTCACGGCCAGTTCGGGGGTCGGGGCCGAGGGGGTGAACCCGTGCCGGTCGAAGGCCCACGCCAGGTTCCGCATCAGCCGCTGGTCCCGGCCGCCGATGAGGATCTGCTTGGCCGGCTGGCCGTCCTTCGGCGTGAAGCCGTGGAGGGAGACGGCGTACAGGTTGTTGCCGCAGACGGCCAGGGCGGCCGGGTCGTCGCAGTGGGTGGAGGTGACGTGGAGCTCGGCGGAGGAGGCCAGTGCCTCGAACATCCAGTAGTCGCGCTGCGGGACGCCGCTCTCGGGCACGGGCAGGGTGTCCCCGGCCCCGGCGGGCTTGTAGCCGGCGAGGGCGAGACAGAGCTCGCTGGTGCCCGCCTCGATGCCGCCGCCGTGCGGGGCGATGACGGCCGTACTGCGGACGGGGTTGCTCGTACCGGCGGCGTTGTCGAGGAGCTCGGCCCGAGGGGTGCAGCGGAAGCGTCGCATCCAGTGCTCGCCTTCCCGGAAGCTGCCGCTGCTGTACAGGGCGGCGTTCGAGGGGAACCGGTCGCCCGTGGCCGTGGAGGCCGTGGCGGGGGCCGTGGCCGCGGAGGCCGTGGCGCCGTTTCCGGCAAGGTCGTTGAGCAGGGGCAGACCGGCGGCCGCAGCCGCCACGGAGGTCAGGACGTCACGCCGACTGGTGATTTTCATACGGTGATCACCTCCGACTCCCCGGCCGACCGGTAGCCCGGCGCCGCGGTCTGCCCCGGCCTCAGCGGGCGCGGGAGGCCAGGACGCAGAACTCGTTGCCCTCGGGATCGGCCAGCACCGTCCAGGACACCGCCGCGCCCTGACCGACCTCGCACCGCCTGGCGCCGTGCGCGAGCAGCCGGGCCACCTCCGCGGCCTGGTCGTCGGGCCGGAAGTCCAGGTGGAGCCGGTTCTTCACCGTCTTTCCCTCCGGTACCGGCACGAAGATCAGCCCCGGCAGCCGGTCGGGCGCCGGGCGGATCTCGTACTCCTCGGGGGAGTCGTTCACCACGGCCCACCCCAGCGCTTCGGCCCACCACCGTCCGAGCCGGCCCGGGTCCCGGGCGTCCACCACGGTCTGCTCCCACTCCAATGCCATGAACCGACCGTAGCCCCGGCGCTCGCCCCGGCCCGTGATTGCCGGGCGGCCATCTGCGACCTGGCCCGCTCCGCCCGTGCCGTCGCTACCGGGGGTCCAGGCGTACCTGCGGCGAAGCGCCTGTCCCTCGCCGTCTGGCTGAGGAAACGAAGAGCCGTCCGGCCGGCCCCGCGGGCGGGCG